>JBCDKH010000059.1 GCA_038746835.1 Planctomycetota bacterium
ACGCTGCGCGACGCGCGGCTTGGGTGGAGTCGACGTTGAGGTCGGTCCAGTCCAGCATCGAGCCTGCGGGAATGTCGCTCAGGGCGATCATGCCAAGGACGTCTTCGAGCTTGGTCGTCGGGATGCCGGTGCCAGGGCGTTGACAAGTCAGGTCTTCGCGTGTGACGGGGCGACCCGCGTTGATCGTGTTGCGGGCGACGAGCGACTGGCGGCTTTGGATGCGGACGTCCTGCTCGGCCGGGGCGACGTCGCGCGAGGCGGCGCTGGTGCCGACCATCTGCTCGGCCTCGCGCAGCCGGAACGTGTACTCGCGGAACTGACGCGGATCGGCACTTGCGGCGTGATCTGGGCCCTTTGCCGTGCGGTCATGCGTTAGGTGTTTTTCGATGATCGTCGCACGAGCCGCAACGGCCAGCGCACCGGCGGACAGGTTCTGCGTGTGGTCGCTGTAGCCCGCCGGTACCTCGAAGCGTCGGGCGAGCTCGCCGATGCGACCGAGTTCGGCGTCGGCTTCGAGGGTCGGGTAGCTACTCACGCAATGCAGCAGTGCGAACGTTGCGTCTTGGCTGCGCAGATGGTCGACTGCCGTCTCGATCTCGTCCTGTCGGCTGGCACCGGTCGAAACGAGCATCGGCAGCGACAGCTCGGCGGCCGCGTCGATAAGCAGCGGGTTGACCAGGTCCGGCGACGCCAGCTTGATCGCTGGCAGGCCGAAGTCGCGGATGGTTGCGGCGTCTTCCGGCGAGAAGGGCGTCGCCAGGGGCAGCATGCCGGTCTGACGGATCGCCTCGATGACGCGAGCGATCTCGTCTTCGGTGAGTTCGTACCGCTGCAGCAGCTCGACGGGCGAGGCCGCGCCGGTCGTCCGCTGATATGAAGCGAGCCGCGCCTTGGCGTGGACGAGTCGGCTGGCCTTGAACAGCTGCAGCTTGACCGCGTCGGCGCCGGCTTCCCAGGCGGACTCGACGAGCGCGAGCGCCCGATCGAGCCGGCCGTCGTGGTTCACGCCGATCTCGGCAATGACGAGCGTCGGGTGGCCTTGGCCGACCGATCGGCCGTTGATCGTGATCGACGAGGCGTCGTCGACGCGCGTGGAGGCGAGGCGGAGCATTGTGTCTGACATCGGCAACCTCGGCGGTTTGTGTTATGCGGCAAGACGCACGGCCGGCTGGCCAAAGCCCTGTTGTCGCAGGATCGCCTCGGCCAGGGCGAGGTCGCGATCGACGTCGACCTCGACCACGTCGCCCGACGGCACCGTGATGCCGCGGCGGTCGTTGCCGAACATGGCGTGTGGGTCGTCTCGTCGCTCTCGGCCGAGTTCGAGGCTTTGCCGGCTCATGACGAGCCCGCCGCCGTCGTGGAGGAAGAGTGGCTCGAGTTCCTGACGCCTGTGGATGGAGCCTGGCACGCAGGCCTCGACCTTGCCGTCGTCGGCGAGGCGTGCCATCCACGTCGGGTGCCACTTGCCCACCGGCTGAAACGTGCGGATCGAGCAACAGTCGGTGCCGCGAAGCATCTCGACGCAGCGGTCCGTGACGTCCGTCGGTCGGACCGGCACGTTGCCGTACAGCGACGCGATCGCGTCCGCCCGAAAGCTGCCGCGACGTTCGACTTCGTCCAGGGCGTGCAGCAAGGCGTCCTGCACGCTCGCGTCGTCACCGGCGAGATCGGCGGGTCGCTGGATCGTGGTCAGGCCGGCCTCGCGGGCGAGCTGTTTGATCTGCGGGCAATCGGTCGAAACGACGACACGCGTCAGCGAGCGGCTGCGCTTGACGTGCTCGAACGTGTAGCTGATGAGCGGCCGACCTAGCAGCGGGCGAAGGTGCTTGTTTGCCAGGCCCTTGCTGCCGGCGCGGGCGAGGATGACTCCGAGGGTCGAGAACGGCTTCATGCGGCTTGTTTGGCTGGGGTGACGACGCGTCCCATCGTGGGTCGCTCGGTGCGGTTCAATGGGGCGGCGGCCAGGCCGAGCACATCGTCGGCGGGCGAGAGGTTCAGGGCGTCTGGTCCACGCACGACGGCCGAGCCGGCGGCGCGGAGCCACTGGTCGTACCACGCCTCCATCTCCGCGACGTTTGCCGCAAGCTTGACGAAGGTCGGCACGACGATCGGCCCGCCGTCGGCGCGATTGCGACCGGCAGCGAGCAGCTTGGCGACGTTCGTCAACGCGGCGGTCAGGGCGTTCGTGCCCATCACGGCCTCGTACGTCTTGGCCGTCATCGCCGGCAGGTGGACGGAGACGACGTCGACGTCGAGCAGCGTGGTGAGCGTCGCGTCGTCGCAGAGCAGGTCGGTCTCGACGTGGACAGAGGTCGCCCCGGCGTCGCGAAGCTTCGCGACGGCAGCGGGGAAGTCGGGATGGAGCTGCGGATCGCCCGCGTTGCCGAGCGTGACGCGACAGCCCGCGACGTCCGGCAGGTCGGTGAGATCGACGTCGATATCGCCCTGCGCTGCGATCCAGATTGGCGTGGTCGATCGACGCGTCGTCAGCTCGATCGTCACGTCCTGCCGGGCGGGTGGCGGACTGTGGACCAGCGCTTCGAGATCACTTGGCACGCCGGCATCGAGCCAGGCGATGCGGTCGGGCGTGTCGATGCGGAAGTCGCCCATCGCGTGCGTCAGCCACGGCGGCCCGTTGCGGGCGGCACGCAGGCCGATCGGGTCGAGCCGCGGGGCGTCGGGTTCGTAGTTCAGCACGCGACCCGGGTGCCGTCGTCGCGGCTCGGTCTCAAGGGCGAGGCGGTCGACGTGTTCGCGTGTGACGACCAGCCCGACCAGGCCGGGCGGTGCAGGCGTGAAGAAGACGGGCTCGTTCGAGTCCAGCTGCTCGAACGCATGGCCGACCAGCTGGTCGGTCAGGTCGATGTCGAGCAACGCGAATGTCGGATCAACCGCGTAGACGAGTGCGGCCTCCGTCGCTTCTGCAATCTGGCGTGCGGCGTCGGCGTGCCAGCCGGGGTCGGCCGGGCAGGTCGACAGAAGACCTGATCGCCAGCCGTCCGCCCAACGCTGCGCGCGGTCGACCAGCGACACCGCCGGGTCGACCGTTCGTGGGCCGACCGGGACGACGCTCGCTCCGCCGGCGACGAGCGTGGCGGCCTGTTCCTGCTGTTCGTTCCAGCAGAGCACGACAATCGCGTCGATCGTCCGGCACTGCGTCAGTCGGCCGACCGTTCGCCCGAGGACTGGTGGAGCCTCGTCATCAGCGAGAAGCGACGCCACCGCGACGGCCGGGCCGGCGTTCGTGGCGTCGGGTTGAGGGGGCTCAGACGGAGCGGACACCTACTCGTTATCGGACAGGCCGACCTGCCGCCCGCAGTGCCCGCCGGAAACGTGGATCGTTCCGCACCTGCCACGGAACCCACCGCACTTGCTCGAGGTAGATCCGGCCGGCGATCTGGAGGTCGTCCCACGCCGCGGCGAATTCTGCCTCGCGGTGCAGCGCTGCCTCGATCAGGGCGGTTCGCTGGATGCGAATATCGAGGATCTTCTGCGACAGCGGCCCGGTCACGTCCTTAGGCGGAATGCCGTAGCGGTACTTGTGGTAGATCGCCTGAAGCTCTTCCTTAAGCCGCTGTTCTTCGGCGAGCAGGCGTCGGTAGCGGGTCTCCTCGCGCACCTCGGTCGTCGCGGCGGTGCGAAGCGCGTCGTACTGCTGACGAGCCTTGGCGATGGCTTCCTTGGCCTGTTCGAGCTTGGCCGTGTCGACGACCTCGTCGATGATCTGCCGCCGCAGCTGGTCGAGCCGCTTGTTCTCCTGCTCCACGTTGCCCGACGCCGGGAGGGCGAGCGCGGTGACGGCGATGGCCGAGATGATGAGGAGGCGTCGCATAGCGAAGGGCTACGGGGTTTTTCGACCGGCCGGAGCGCTGGCTTCAGTCGCCCGGTTGCAGAGGCAGCGCCAGTGTATCGGACATTCGCAGCCATCCAAGATCGACTACCGTGTGCGGCCTTGGACCGCACGCCCGTCGATCCCTTCAACAGTCCGGCCCGGTGGGCGCGACGTCTGGCCTTTCCGCTGGCCGCGACGGCCATCGTGCTGGCGATCAAGGCGTTGCAAACCGAGGGCATTGCGTGGCCCTGGTGGCTCGCCGCGACGGCGGCCGCGGCGGGTGGCGTCGTGATGCTCCGCATCGCCCGGCGGGAATAAGCTATTCCGTGGCGAGTTACGACGTCCTGATCATCGGTGGGGGCCACGCCGGCGCGGAGGCGGCGTGGGCGGCGTCCAAGTTGGTCGGACGCGTCGCGATGATCACGCTCGACCCAGCGAAGATCGGGCAGATGTCGTGCAATCCGGCCATCGGCGGGTCGGCCAAGGGGCAGATCGTCCGTGAAGTCGACGCCATGGGCGGCCTGATGGGGCTGGCCGCCGATGCCAGCGGCATCCAGTTCCGCATCCTCAACCGCAGCAAGGGCCCGGCCGTCCACGGGCCGCGGGCGCAGTGCGACAAGTACCGCTACGCCGCCGCGGTCCAAGAGCTGCTTGCGGGCGTGGCGAACCTCGACATCGTGGCCGGCGAGGTCGCGTCGCTCGACGTTCGCGACAACCGCTGCCACGGCGTCACGCTCGCGGATGGTCGAACTCTCTCCGCGGAAGCCGTTGTCGTGACGACGGGCACGTTCATGCGGGGGTTGATGCACACTGGCGAGCAGAAGACCGCCGGCGGCCGCGCGGGCGAAGCCGCCAGCACCGGCCTTTCCGCTGAGCTGCGTCGCCTCGGCTTCGACCTCGGCCGCCTCAAGACCGGCACACCGCCACGGCTTCGAGCCGGCAGCATCGATTGGTCGCGACTCGAAGAACAGCAGGGCGACGAGGTGCCGAGGGCGTTCAGCTATCTCGAAGAGTACAGAAAGCTTGAAGATGGAAGCTTGAAGCTTGAAGCCACGGAGTCTGGTACTTCAACCTTCAAGCTTCTTCCTTCAAGCTTTCCGGCTTTGACTCAGGTTCCCTGCCACGTCACCCACACCACCCCCGCCGCCCATGCGGCGATCAACGCCAACCTCCACCGCGCTCCGATGTTCTCGGGCGAGATCGAGGGCGTCGGGCCGCGGTATTGCCCGAGCATTGAGGACAAGGTGGTGCGGTTCGCCGACAAACAACAGCACCAGATCTTCCTCGAGCCCGAGTCGCTCGACACGGACGAGGTCTACTGCAACGGCATCAGCACGTCCCTCCCGGCCGATGCTCAGCGGGCGATGCTCGACCACATCCCGGGCCTCGAGAAGGCGGAGGTCATCCGCTGGGGCTACGCGGTCGAGTACGACATGGTCTGGCCGACGCAGATCACCGCGACGCTGGAAACCAAGAAAGTTCGCGGCCTGTTCCTCGCTGGTCAGATCAACGGCACCAGCGGCTACGAAGAAGCCGCCGCCCAGGGCCTCGTCGCCGGCATCAACGCCGCCCGCTACGCCGCGACGCAGGTCGCCGATTTCGTCCTCGGCCGCGACCAGGCGTACGTCGGCGTGCTGTGCGACGACCTCGTCACCAAGCCGCCCACCGAGCCGTATCGAATGTTTACCAGCCGGGCCGAGCACCGACTCAGCCTGCGGAGTGACAACGCCGACGAACGCCTGACGCCCCTCGCCCGTGACCTCGGCCTCGTCGACGACGTCCGCTGGCACGGCTTCACCACACGCCGAGCCGCCCTGGAAGCCGCGACCGCCTGGGCCAAGTCGACGCGCATCGACGGCCACCTCGTCTTCGACCTGATTCGCCGGCCCGCGTCGTCGATTTACGACTACGACCCGACGCTGCCTGTCGACATCGCCGAACGCGTCGAGACGGACGCCCGGTACGAGGGCTACCTGAAGCGGCAGGGCCGACAGCTCAAGGAGATGGCCCGCCTCGAACACAAGGCGATCCCTCGCGAGCTCGACTACACCACCATCTCCGGCCTCCGCAACGAGGCCCGCGAGAAGCTGACGCTCTTCACGCCCCGCAACCTCGGCCAAGCCCTCCGCATCAGCGGCATCACGCCGGCGGACGTGACGCTGCTCAGCGTGCATCTCGCCCGGCGGCGATGAACGGCTACGGCAATTTGTAAAGGTCGAGCCTCCTTGTCAGCAATCGATCGCCGAAGGGCGAGATCCAAAGCACGCTGCCACCATCGGCGAGCCCGAAGCGTGTCCTCTCGCCGTCTCGTACGCGTTCAAGCGTGTCGTGCGAAGTAAAAAAGCTCCCCGCCCCGGGCGCCTGCTGAACCAGCACGTATCTGTAGAGCCCCTGCAAGCTTGCCGCTAACAGAAACGCGGCGTCGACGGTGCGAATGGTCCTGCCGTCGTACAGCAGAACTTGCCGCACGAGCGACTCATCGTTCGAGGCATCCGGCACGAGCGCGATCCTGCTACGGCTCGAGACGATCAGGCCGATTTGCCACGCCGAGAGCGGACTCGTCCAATGAATTTTCGCTGTCGTCAGATCGATGAGCGCAAGTGAAGAGGTCGGTTCGACGTCCATCGAGATCGGCGTCTGTTCGCGATACGACGATTCGACCGCGTCGCCGTAGGTCTGGCCCGCGACGAACGAACGTCGCACGACGGCCGAGCCTGCCGTGAAGGCGACTTCCATCGCTGCGGGATCTTCGATCGGCTCGTGAAGGATTCCGTGTCTGTCACGATGGCATAGCACGAACGCATCAAACCCTTCAAAGATGTTCTTGCCCGTCGTCTCGTCTACTTTGAACCGGTAACCGCCAAAAGATGCCGAGACGCTTCCTTCTTCACAGAACGCGATTACGTCCGGTGGGCCCGGAAAGCCGAATGGAACGACCTCGTCGGTGCTCTTGAGCCACGACCAGATTGTGACGCCGCCTTCCAGGTTCGCAATCGCAAGGCGATTGTCATCGCCGAAGTCGAGCGGGCCGGTTCGGTCGTACGTCACGGAGCGGGGCGAGACACCCAGCCGCTGAGCGAGCAGATCTCCGGTCTCAGCGTCCCACACCGCTACGTGACCATCCGTGCCGAGAGCAGCCACGAAGCGCCCGTCGTCGGAGAACACGCCGAACTTCGGGGCAGCCTGCAAGAACGCGACCGTCCTCTGCAGCCGAACCTCCGGCTCCAGAACGCGAACACCGCAGCCGCCGGCGAAGCCGCACAGGACCACCAGCCCGACGACAAGGACCCGCCGCATTCCGAAGAATACGACAGACCGACCGCCGCCGTAGGGTGTAGATTCAGCCCGGCCTGAACGACAACCATGCCCGCCGATCACGATCTCATTTCGAAAGCCCTGGCCGATCCGCAGCGGTTTGCGATCTTCGAGTTCGTCTGCACCGAGGCCGAAGGGGAAGCGGAAGTCGGCTGCAAGGCGATCGTTGCACGCTTTCCGGTGAGCCAGGCGACCATCAGTCACCACCTCAAGGAACTCGTCGCGGCCGGTCTGATCGAGGGGCGGAAGGAAGGGCAGTGCCTGATGCTCAAGCCGAAGCGGCAGCAGCTCGACGCGTACGTGGGACGCTTACAGAAGCTCGTGCAGGCCTGATCGACGCCGAATCCGGCGGTGTTGGTTGACGTGGACGTGGACCGGTCTTTAGATGCTCATCGAAGTACGGATCCTCTCCCTCTCACCCGCACGACCATGTCCAACCCCTTTCAGCATCTCGATCTCTCTGGCAAGAACGTCCTCATCACCGGCGGCAGCCGGGGCATTGGGGCAGCGTCTGCCGAGCTTCTCACGCAGCGCGGCGCCAAGGTCGCCGTGACATACGGCAAGAGCGCCGACGAGGCGAACAAGCTGGCCGAGAAGATCGGCGGCTTCGCGATTCAGGCCGACGCCGCCGATGCCGACGCGGCCGCCAGCAGCGTCGAGCAGGCCGTCGCCAAGCTCGGCGGAAAGCTCGACATTCTCATCAACAACGCCGGCGTCTTCATGATGGGCCCGGTCGGCGAGTTCGGCCGCGAAGACTTCGATCGCCAGCTCGACGTCAACGTTCGCGGCGTCTGGTTTACGACCAGCGCTGCCATCCCGCACCTCAACGACAATGGCCGGATCATCAACATCGGCTCCGTCGTCGGCGAGCGGATTCCGTTCCCGGGTGCCTCGGCCTACGGCATGACCAAGCACGCTGTTGCTGGGTTCACCAAGGGCTGGGCCCGCGACCTTGCCGGGCGTGGCATCACGACCAACGTCGTCGAGCCGGGTCCGATCGACACCGAGATGAACCCCGCCGACGGCCCGATGGCGGGCGACATGAAGGCCGGCGTGCCACTGAACCGCTACGGCACCGCACACGAGGTTGCCGAGCTGGTCGCCTTCCTTGCTTCACCCGCGGCCGCGTACATCAGCGGCGCTCACATCACGATCGACGGCGGCATGATCGCATAGCGTCGTCGCATGAAGATCGGCTTCGTCGGCTACGGCTCCATGAGCAAGGCACTGGCCCCGCGGTTCAGGACCGCGGGGCATTCTGTGTTTCTGGGCGGGCACAACCCCGACAAGGCCAAGGCGGCGGCGGAAGAGGTCAACGCGGACGGCCACGGCGACACGGCGGCGGCGGTGGCCTTCGGCGAGGTCGTGGTGCTCGGGACGCCACACGACAAGGTGTTCGACGCCATCGATGACGCCGGTGGTCCGTCGACGTTTGCGGGCAGGGTCGTCGTCGACATCAACAACCCCGTCGCCGGCTGGTCGACGGGCGACTTTGCCAACAAGACCTACGACGACGGCAAATCGCTAGCCGAGGCGATCGCGGACAAGCTTCCCGAGGCCGAGGTGTGCAAGGCGTTCAACTGCTGCCAGGCCAAGGTCTGGGAGATGGACCCGCCGATCATCAACGGTCAGCGTCTGGTCACCTTCACCGCCGCCAACGGCGACAAGGCACGCCAGGTCGCGGCTGACCTCGTCAAAGCTGTCGGCAGCGACCACATCGATCTGGGCGATCTGACGAAGTCACGCAATCTCGAAGCGATCGCGTCCGTCGAGATCCAGCTCCTCTTCAGTGGGATGGACCCGCGGTCCGTCATCACGCTGGTCCGGCCGTGACGCCACGGGTGGGTCGTCGCTACTCCGCCTCCTGCGGCACAAGCCAGCCGAGCTCGACGAGGAACGCGTCCATGTCGGCGACCGTTCCGCGGAAGAAGTTGGGCGTGCCCGAGTCGCGATTGAAAAAGCCATGGCCGGCGTTGGGGTAGACGATGAGGCGTGCCTTGATGCCGAGTTCCTGAAGATCCGCGATCATGCGTTCCGCGGTCTCGACGGGAATGAGCCGGTCGTTGTCGCCGAGCAAATGCAGCGTCGGCGGGGTCTCGGTCGACAGGTTGTGCGCGGGCGATGCGTCCTGCCAGCGATCACCGAATCGATTCTGTGACCAGCCTTCGGGGCCGTTGTCGGTGACGGCGTTGAAGAGGATCAGTGCATCGGGTCGAGCTCGGGCGGCATCTTCCGGATTGCCGGCGATGTCTTCGGCCGTCAGTGTCGCCGTTGCAGCGGCAAGGTGTCCGCCAGCCGATCCGCCCGAGGCTGCGATTCGCTCGGGGTCGATGTTGAAGTCGCCGGCGTTGTCCCGGACGTGCCTCATCGCGTCGAAGGCGTCGCGCGTCGCATCCAGAGGCGTCGTACCGTGGGTGTTCTTCAGGCGGTAGCGCACGCTGATGCCCACACCACCCCGGGAGGCGATGTGCTCTGCCTGGCGAAAAAACTGCGTCGGCTCGCCACCGTTCCACCCGCCGCCGTGGAAGAACACGACGGCCGGCCTTGTCGCGTCGTTGCCGTCGGGCTCGAAGACGAAGAGCTCGAGGTCGATGTCGTCGATCGTCTTGTACGTGACGACCTGATCCGGTTCTGGCTGGGCGTTGGCGGTCGGTGCGAGCATTGCGAGGGCAGTCAGTGCAAGAATGAAGCAAAGTTGGTTAATCATTGCACAAGGATAACACGATCGGGGCTTCAGTGCTCCACGAGAAGTGCTTGAAAGCGAGTTCCTGACCGTTTTTCTTCGTCGACCGTCGACGGTTGGCAGTGAGCAAAGCGATCCTTTCTGGTCGGGACTGAGAGGCTCGCTTCGCTCACCGCTAACCGAAGACATGGAAGACGGTCGGTCTTGCGAGCCTCCGCGGACCAGCCCAACCCCGGAAAGCCACGACAAAACGAAAACGACGCCAGCAGGAGAAGCCTGCTGGCGTCGGTGTGTTCGCAGCGATCAGTCCGAGCTTTACTCGAGACCGCCACGCAGGTTCTTGCGCTCGGGACGCTTGGCGCGTTCCTCTTCGCGGGCTTCCTGCTCCTGGGCCCACTGGGCACGCTTGAGCGAGAGGCCGATCTTCCGCTCGTCGGAGTCGACGCGGAGGATCTTGGTCTCAATCTGCTGGCCGGCCTTGAGCTCGTCTTCGGGCTTCTCGACCTTGTGGTCGGCGATTTCCGAGACGTGCAGCAGGCCTTCGAGGCCGTCTTCGAGCTCGACGAAGACGCCGAAGTTGGCGATCTTGGTCACCGTGCCCTGAACAACCATGCCGGGGCGGTAGTTCTCCGGGATGACGTGGAGCCACGGGTCTTCCTGCATCTGCTTGAGACCCAGGGCGATCCGCTGCTTGTCCTGGTCGACGCTGAGGACGACGGACTGGACGTCCTCACCCTTCTTAAGCACTTCGCTCGGGTGGCCGACCTTCTTGGTCCACGAGAGGTCGCTGACGTGCAGCAGGCCGTCGATGCCTTCTTCGATTTCGACGAAGGCGCCGTAGTTGGCGATGTTGCGGACCTTGCCCTCGACGACGGAGCCGGGCGGGTACTTCTCGGCGACGCGGTCCCAGGGATTTTCCTGGACCTGCTTCATGCCGAGGCTGATCTCCTGCTTGTCCTTGTTGATCTCCAGGACCTTGACCAGCACCGAGTCGCCCTGAGCGACGACTTCGCTCGGGTGGTTGATGCGCTTGGTCCAGGACATCTCGGAGATGTGGACCAGTCCCTCGACGCCGTCTTCGAGCTTGCAGAACGCGCCGTACGACATGATGTTGACCACGTTGGCCTCGTGGATCGTGCCGACGGGGTACTTGCTCTCGATGTTCTCCCAGGGCGAGGCGTCCTTCTGCTTGATGCCGAGGGCGATCTTTTCGCGATCGCGATCGATCGACAGGACCTTGACCTCGACCTCGTCCTCGAAGTTGACCATCTCCGAGGGATGGTTGATCCGGCCCCAGGACATGTCGGTGATGTGCAGCAGGCCGTCGATGCCGCCGAGGTCGACGAACGCGCCGAAGTCGGCGATGTTCTTGACCGTGCCGGTGACGATCTGACCCTCTTCGAGCTTCTCGAGGGTCTTCTTCTTGAGCTCTTCGCGCTCCTGCTCGATGAGCTTGCGTCGGCTGATGACGATGTTGCGCCGCTCTTCATCGATCTTGAGGATGACTGCGTCGATGTCGCGGCCGATCCAGTCGGAGATTTCGCCTGGGCGACGGATGTCGACCTGCGAGGCGGGCAGGAAGACCGGAACGCCGATGTCGACGAGCAGGCCGCCCTTGATTTTCTTGGTCGCCTTGCCGCTGACGGGATCGCCCTCGCCCTTGAGCTGGATGATCTTCTCCCAGTTGATGATGCGGTCGGCCTTCCGCTTGGAGATTTTGACCGTGCCGCTGTCGTGGTCGACCTCTTCGAGGAGGACGCGGACGTCGTCGCCCATTTCGGGCGGAGTGTCCCACTCGTTGCGATCGAGGACGCCCTCGCTCTTGAGGCCCAGCTCGATCACGTAGTCCTCGCCGGCATGGCCTGAGACCTTGCCGGTGATGATCGTGTTGGCTCGGAAGTCGTGGACCTCGTCGCCTCGGACGAGATTTTCGAGGTTTTCGGCGGCATCGCCGAGGGCGTCGACCATTGCGACGCCGATTTCGTCCTCGAAACCGTCCAAGTCGGTGTCGAGGTCGTTGAGAAGGTTGAAGTCGACCATGTGTTGGAAGAAGCCCGCGCCAGGAGGCGTCGGGTCCGCGGGTAGGGGCGTTTCCGGTGGAACGCCGCAGGAAAAGGGGTTGTCCGCCAGCAGGCCGGGGCTGAGGCGGTTCCGGCGCACGGGCCGGGGCTCCGATTGAGTTCGGAGCGACGAGAGTCTAGTCGACTGCATCGGCCTCTGCACGACAATCGGCTGCAGTGGCCTGACAGAATCAGACGTTGCCCCCCTCTCTGTCATCCCGAGCGCAGCCGAGGGACCTCGTCTCGTTGTCCAACATCCACGGGCGAGGTCCTTCGACTCGCTGTGCTCGCTCAGGATGACCGATTGGGTTCACGCTCGCCCGATCGCCTCGGCACGGGCGACGAGGCGCGTGACCTGCGAGGCGACGTTCTCAAGCCGTTCCTCGGTGTTCTGCAGCAGCTCGTCCAGCGTGGCCGGGCCGTCGGCGAGGGTGAGGACGGCGTCGAGGCCGATGGTGTCGGCGTCGGAGGAGGCAACCGCGTCGGCGGAACCGACCAGGGCGACCGTCGGCACGTCCGCCTGACGCGCTAGTCGGCCGACGCCGCTGACGACCTTGCCGCGGAACGACTGCGTGTCGAACCGACCCTCGCCCGTGAAGCAAAGCCGCGCGTCCCGAAGCCGGTGGGCGAGCTGCGTCGTCGCAAGGACGGCTTCCACGCCGGGGCGGGCCTCGGCCTTGGCGGCAAGGGAGAGGCCGAACGCCAATCCGCCGGCCGCTCCGTGGAAGGGCTCGTCGCCACAACGGCCCGTCACGTCGATCAGCCGCTCCAGACCATGGGCAAGCTGGGCCATGTCGTCCTGCGTCGCGCCCTTTTGCATCGCGAACGACGGTGCCGCGCCGTTTGGTCCGACCAGCGGGTTGTCGACGTCGCAGAGGCAGGTGATGTGGATGCCGCGACTCAGCACCGGCACGTCGGCTGAGGCGATGCGGACGAGGTCACTCCCGACGACGGGTCGCTGCAATTCGTCCGCGTCGCCGTCGAGCGTGAGTCGCAGGCCAAGGGCTTGGGCGGCACCAAGTCCGCCGTCGCAGGTCGCGCTGCCGCCGAGGCCGACGATGAACTCGCGGCAGCCCAGCTCGGCCGCGTGGGCGACGAGCTCACCCACGCCATAGGTCGTGGTACGCAGCGGATTGCGTCGATCTCGGTCCAGCAGCTCCAGCCCGGCAGCCGTGGCCATGTCGGCGATGGCGACGAGACCACCGTCGACGACGTGGAGCGTGGCGCGAACCGTTGATTCGGGCAAAGGCCCGGTGACCTCGAACTCGTGCCTGAGGGCCGTCTCGTAACCCGCAGCCAGCGCGGCGGCTGTGCCTTCGCCACCGTCGGCCATCGGGCACAGATCGACCTCGGCCTCGGGTAAGACCTGTCGCACACCACGTGCGACAGCCCGACAGGCCTCCGCGGCAGGCAGGGCGTCCTTGAATTTGTCAACCGCCACCACGCACCGCCAAGCTGCCCCACGCGATTCAGGCCCGGGAACACCTAGCATCGCCCGCCACGCTACAAACGCCGGACCACCACCGCCTGCCGACCCGCCATCCGTTGCTCGCGAACGACGCAGAAAAGTCCATCGCCGTCGGGATGTTCCTGGTCGCGTTCGCGGTCACGTCAGCGCTGATGGCGTGGCTCGGGACCGGGTTTCTGGAGGCGGATGGCATCACGCACTTCCTGTACGCCCGCGCTGCGTGGGATTACCCGTGGGTGCTGACCGACGTCTGGGGCCGGCCGATCGTCAAGCTGCTCCACATTTTGCCGGCCGGTGCGAGCGACGTCGGCGTTGCGCTCGTGCTGGTGCGGTGGACGAGTCTGATCGTGGTGCTCGTCGGCGCGGCGCTCGCGTGGGTTGCTGCCAAGCGGACGCCGACGCTGCGGCCTGTGGAGCTGGTCGTGCCCGTGTTGGTACTCGGGTCGCCGTTGGTGTTTCTGCACTCGTTCGCCGTCCTGACGGAGCTGCCGTACGGCGTGCTGATGCTGGTCTGCCTGATCGCGTACCAGCGGAAGTGGTGGTGGCTGCTGGCACTCGTGGGCGGACTGCTCCCAGCGGCAAGGCCAGAGGGGATCGGGTTTGTTCTGATGATCGCGACGGGTCTTCTTTTGCACCGCCGCTGGCTGGAGTTGCCGCTCTTGACGTTCGGAACGCTGTCGTGGGCGACGACGGGCTGGCTCATCGCCAGCGGCGAGGGCGTCTGGCCGATTGCGGCCTTGCAGTGGTTGCGCGACGCCTTTCCGTATTCGGAAGAGAGCGTTTACGACGCCGGGCCGCTGCTGAAGTTCGTCGGCATGCTGCCTGCGGCGACGGGGCCGATGCTGTTCCCGCTGGTATTCGTCGGGGCTTGGGTGTTTTGCCAGTCGTGGCGTGGCTGGCGAACGGATCACGACTCGCGGGTCGGCCTGATCATCGTGGCGGTGCCCGCCATCGTCTTGGTCGTCCACAGCCTGCTCCACTGGACTGGCAAGATGGCCAGCAGCGGCGACGTGCGGTATCTCGTCGCGGTCTGGCCGTTCTGGGGATTGCTCGCCGCGCGGGGGCTCGCATGGCTGGTCGAGCGCGGGACGATTCGTCAGCCGGCGTGGGTGGCGGTCGGACTGGCGGCGGGGCCGATGATCTTGCTGCAGCTGGCCTATCCGATCCTGCCGATCCGCGAGGACGCCGATGCCCAGGCCGCCCGTCGTGTCGCGGCCTGGGTCGCCTCCGACGACGCGGCCGATCTGTTGGCGACGCATCCGGACGTCCGCGTCGATCACCCCGTCTACCGACTCGCTCGGATCACCACGGATGATCACCCATTCAATGGCGGGTCCCAGCAGATGATCGTGCAGCCTCCAACTGGCACGCTCTATCTCTGGCACGAGGTCTACAGCGACTACAACGCCGATGGCCGATTCACAGTTGACGCCACGATGCCCGAGCAGCACGGGTGGTCGGACGTCACCCCCGAAGGGTTTCCAGAAGCGTGGCGCGTGTTTACATCACCGGAGCCGGTTGTCGTTTTGGAGTGACGCGGAGCTCCGCGACCTCTTTGAAGAGAGGTTCGTTGCACTCACCGCTAACCGAGGGCGGACGGGTCTTCGATCGCACCTAACGTCGTCGCGTGACCGAGCAGCAGCCCGCGTATCCGCAGGTCGTTTTGACCAATACCGAGTCGCTTCCCGGGTATCGCATCAAGCACATCCTCGGGCTCGTCCAGGGCAACACCGTCCGCGCCAAACACTTCGGGCGAGACTTCGCGGCAGGGCTCAAGAACCTCGTCGGCGGTGAGCTGTCGGGTTACACCGAGTTGCTCATCGAAAGCCGGCAGCAGGCGACGCAGCGGATGGTCCACCAGGCGACGCAGCTCGGTGCCAATGCCGTCATCAACGTCCGGTTCAGCACCAGCGCCGTCACCGGCGGGGCGGCAGAGCTGTACGCGTACGGCACCGCGGTCGTCATCGAGGCCGAGGGCACGGCATGAGCTGGATGTCGATCCTGCTCGGCTTCTGGTGGCTGCTTTTGCCGATCGCATTGCTCGCGGTGGGTGCGTTGGGCCTGATCATCGATTCGGAGCACCGCAAGAGCCTCAAGTACCGACGGGCCGAGGTTGGCCATGTACTCGTCACGGACCTGCGGCAGCTTCCGGGCATGGATGTGTCGGCCGGGACGCAGATCGTCTCGGGCGAAGTCGTCCTCGCGGCCAACCGCCTGATCTCGACCCTGGCCCGGTTCAAGCTCTTCTTCGGCGGCGAGGTCAAGACGTTCCACGAGACCGCCACGCGCGCTCGGCAGGAGGCGATGATCCGGCTGATGGAGCAGGCCGCCAGCCTCGGCTACGACGCCGTGGGCAACGTTCGTGTCGAGCCCGTTGACCTGGCCGGCGTGACGACGCGCGATCGCAACCAGCAGGGCAAAGGCGTCTCCGTCGCCATCATCGCCTACGGCATGGCCTATCGCCGCACCGCCGACTTCCCCACCCCCGCTGCCGCACCGACGGTCATGGGCTACCTCACCTGAGCGCGATCAAGGTTGCTTCACGAGGCGGTGCGACTTCAGTCGCACTGTCCGCTCATGAATCGCGACGAAGAAACGTCGTCGCGACCTCTTCGTCCGCGCAGCGCCACCAAACCTGCCCGTGATGATGCAGCAACGCGTAGGCCTTCACGCCGGGAAGCATCAGCGTGAAGTCCGTCTTCCACAGCCGAGGCAGCAGGACCTCGGCGAGTTCGAACACGGCGCGTGCGTCCGGCAGCACAACGGCGTCCGCAACCGTGCGGCCTGCGAGTTCGTCTGGAAACAGATCGGCCGTCGATCGGCCATCACTTGTCGAGCCGTGATCCAGCTCCGCCGCCCAGTGGTGGACCGGCATCAGCCACGTCGGCTGCGTCGTCAGCCACTCCACTGCCCCAGCGAGAAAAGCGGGCAACTCGTCGACGTCGAGGCGCCGCACCCGATCGGCAAACGCCGGGCGAACCGTCACGTCATCGCCCGTGATCCAGCCGGCGACATGCCATGCCTCGCCGACTGGGGCGAAAGAGCCACCGTTGGGGTAGACGCATTCAAGGCCGAGCGACTCGGCTTCTTCCAAGACGGATCGATAGGGGACGATGTCAAACGGAGGTGCCACGGACAGTTGCGTTTTTAGATGATCATCATAATATGCAGTTCATGACCACAAAAGAGGCCATTCTCGCGGGGCTGCGTAGCTCGGGACGCCTGGTCGCGATGTTCACCGGCGACCTTACGAGCGAGCAACTTCACCATCGTCCTGTGCCCGATGCGAATGCCGGTGCCTGGATCATTGGGCATCTCGTTCTGAGCGAGCGATCCGCTCTTCGACTTCTCGGAGCGACCGATCTTCCCGAACTCGAAGACGGGTTCGAGCAGATGTTCGCTCGCAATGAGACCGCCCCTGCCGCACAGGACTTTGGTGATGCGACGCGACTGCCGGCGATGTTCGACACGCATCGGCAGCTGTTGCTCGAGGCGATCGAAAAAGCTGACGAATCGGTGTTCGATCAGCCGTTGCCGGATTCCAGTCCGATCGCTGACACGATCGGCGAGTTGCTGGTCTTTTTCGTGGTCCACGTCTCGACGCACGTCGGTCACTTCAGCACGATTCGCCGAAGCCTCGGCATGCCGCCGCTGATCTAGCTACGGTCGCGGCGGATGCGGATCGTGCTTACCGGTGGCCCCGGCGCGGGCAAGTCGACGGCCGTGCGACGCCTCGTCGAAGACGACGCCTTTGCAAACTGGCGACGCGACCTCGGCGGCGTGGCGGCGGTGACGGAGTCGGCCACCGAGGTCTACGGCCGACGTGGACTTCGCTGGGATCGCATCGACGAGGAGACGCGGCGCGACGTGCAACGCGAGATCTACCGGCGTCAGCTGCAGGCTGAGGCGGAGGCACCGACGGATGTTGGCGTCGTGTTGCTCGATCGCGGCACCATCGACGGCAGCGCGTACTGGCCGGATGGGCCCGAGGCCTACTGGCGCGACGTCGGCTCCGCGCCCGAGGTCGAAGCGAAGCGATACGACGCCGTGCTGCTGCTTCAATCCTCCGCTGCCGTCGGTGCGTACGACGGCGAATCGACCAATGCCGTCCGCTTCGAGTCGGCGGCTGGCGCGCTCGAAAGCGACCAGACGCTGCACCGGCTGTGGTCGGTCCATCCACGCCTCATTCCCGTGGCGGCCACGCTCGACTTCGAGTCGAAGCTAGGTGCGATCGCGACGACGATTCGCGAGCTGATCGGAGCCTGACCCGACTCACGACGCGAGATTCCCGATCGCTTCCAACATCGGCGGCAGGACGCGGTCGGCGGCGAGGTGTTCGCGAGCGAAGTCGTACGCCGCCTCGCGGTGCCGGCCGTAGTCGGCGAGGATGGCATCCAGTTTCGCCGCGGCCTCGTCTTCGGTGTCGAACGCCAGGCAACCGGCGTCGCTCGGCAGCGTCTTGGTCCAGCCCGTGTCCTGCACGACGGCCGGCCTGCCAGCGGCGAGGTAGCACGCGGTCCGACAGCTGAACCAGCCGGTCCTCATCGCGGCGTACACGTTCTTCGCCACGCTCCACTCGCCCGCGCTGCAGGTGATGTAGTCGCGATAGCCGTCGGGCATGACGCTGACCGGCAGGCCACGCACGTATCGCCAGCCGCCGTCGCGGAACGTGTTGTCGTCGTACCGATCGCTGCCGACGGCGAGCTCGATGCTC
>JBCDKH010000060.1 GCA_038746835.1 Planctomycetota bacterium
CGACGAGCGTGGAGAGCGCCTCGCCGTCGACGTCCTCGGCGATGATGAGCAGAGGACGCTTTTTCTCTTGAATCTTCTCAAGCAGCGGCAACAGCTTGGCGGCGGAGCTGATCTTCTCTTCGTGGATGAGGATGAAGGGCTTGTCCAGCTCGACGGTCATCGCATCCTGGTCGGTGATGAAGTTCGGCGAGAGGTAGCCGCGGTCGAACTGCATGCCCTCGACGAAATCAACGCTGGTCTCCAGAGCCTTGCCCTCTTCGACCGTGATCACGCCGTCCTGACCGACTCGCATGAACGCATCGGCCATGATCTTGCCGACCTCGGCGTCGTTGTTGGCCGAGATGGTGGCGACGTTCTGGATGTCCTTCTTGCTGCCGGCGTCGATCGGACGCGACTGCTTGGCGAGGTCGGCGACGACGGCATCGACGGCGGCGCGGATGCCGCGAGCCATGGCCATGGCGTCGGTGCCGCTGGTCAGGTGGCGATAAGCCTCGCCGTAGATGGCCTCGGCGAGGACAGTGGCGGTCGTCGTGCCGTCACCCGCGGCGTCGCCGGTCTTGGTGGCGGCTTCCTTGACGAGCTTGGCGCCGATGTTCTCGTACTTGTCCTTGAGCTCGACCTCCTCGGCGACGGTCACGCCGTCCTTGGTGATGGTCGGGGCACCCCAGCCCTTGTCGATGACGGCGTTCCGGCCACGCGGGCCGAGCGTGGTCTTGACGGCACGGCTGAGCTTCTGAACGCCCGTGAGCAGGCTGCGGCGGGCGTCGGTGTCGAACTGGAGCGTCTTGGCTGCCATGGGTGTTGGAGTCGTTGGTCGGGAGTTGATCGAGACGTGTGATCGCCTGAGACCGACGTCGCAGGCGGGATGACTTCTGCGGATCAACCCTTGTGCCAACGCCATGTTCGATCGCAAGTGATTGGCTGATAACGGCTCTTCCAACTAAGAATGACGCCTCGCAGCGGTGAAAGCTGCCACGATGGCAGCGGGGTGTTGAGACCGTCGAGCGGGGTTGCCGATCTGGCAGATCGGAGAGTCTGTAGCAGGAGGTTCCCTTCGAGCTCCAGTACAGCGGCACTGAAGTGCCGCAGCCTGGGTGCGCAACGACAGGGCGACGCTCCAAATGGGGCGCCGCTCCGGTGCATTTGATTGGGGCTGGATTCAGGCGCGTCGGCGTCGCAGAGCGAGCAGTCCGACGGCGCTGAGCGAAAGCAGAGCCGGCTCGGGGATGCTTGTCGCGTAGAACGCGTCGAGTAGCGCGACGTCGGAGCCGGAGGTGGAGCCGAAGTTGGCCCTCAGGATGCCGAAGTCAGCCAGGTCGACCGTGCCGTCGCCGTTGGCGTCACCCTGTTCGAAGGTGGCCATCATGCTGCCGAAGTTGGCCCGCAGGATGCCAAAGTCAGCCAAGTCCACGGTGCCGTCGCCGTTGAAGTCGCCCGGCAGGACTGTAACGGCCGCCTCGCCGAACTCGGTGATGAACAGCTCGTAGCTGCCGATCGGGTTGCTGGTCGGGAAGTTGAGGCTGTTGTCGACCTCGACGAAGTACGTGTCAGTTGCCGGGAGAACGAGGTCGAAGATGAACGAGTCGAAAGTCTCGACCTCGTCGTCGTTGTTGGCGACGGAGCTGAAGTAGCTGACGAGGCTGCCGGAGGAGTCGAACAGCCGGACGTTCGTGTCCACGGTGTTGCTCAGGCGATTGCTGATTGCCTCGCTAATCACCTCGAGGCTGACGATGTTGCCCTCGGTGCCTTCGAACGAGTAGTAGTCGACGTCGCCGCTGCTGATGAAGCCGGCGACGGCCGCGGCGCGGGCGGCGAGATCTTCGCCGGCGAACTGCGTCCCGGCCGGTCGGTTGTTGATGACGTCGAGCTCAAGAAGATCAACGGGCTGGGCGCTGCCGATCGAGTTGTTGTTCGCGGAGGCCTCCGACTCAATCACGCCCTGTGCCGCGAAGGCGAGCTTGATCGACGAGCGAACGCTCAGGTCGGCCCCGAACTGGAAGAAGGCGTTGAAGTTGCCATTGCTCGCGCCAAGGGCCGGCGTCGACATGAGGTTCAGGTCGAACTCCGCCTGTCCCGCAATCGGACCCGGGAAATCAGCGGCAAACGACGTTCGAATCGAGTTGTTGGGCACGCCCGAGCCGATGGGGCCAAAGCTGTCGTAGTGACGCAGACCCAGCGTGTGTCCGAGCTCGTGAGCCGCGACGTTTGCAGCGAAACGAACCTGGTTGAACGACGGAGCTCCTGCCAGGCCGGCGGTGTAGACGAAGGCGTTGTTGTTCGCAATGACGTTTCGGAAGTCGATCCCGTCCGCCACGCCGCCGAGCGTCGACGGGAAGGGGCCGCCGCTGTCGGGAACGAAGAGGATCCGCGTGGAGGCACCAGCCGGCTGTGTGAGGCTGAAGCTGACGTCGTAGCCGTCGAAAATGTCCTCGACGAAAGTGAGCACGCCCCCTTGCTCGGACGCGTTGAAGATCCCTGCCGGGGCTTGCGAGAAGTCGAGCCAGACCTGCTGGGTGCTGCCGCCCGGGCCAAGCGAATTGAGACCTGAGTTCGCCGCGGAGCGCGTGTCGATCGGCACGCCACCCGGGGCGAGGTTGCTGTTGTATCGATCGACAAGGTCCTGAAAGACCGTCGCCGACCCACCGGTCGGGTGGGCTTCAGTGCCCCACATGCACCCCGTACAAGCCGAGGCGGCAGCTCCGGCAGAGCCGGAGATCACAAGGGCAACAGCGGCAGGCGTGGAGAGTCTCATAGGGGCAAATGGCGATTTAAAGAGCGGCACGTGGCGGCACCGGAACCACGTCCGGAACCGGCCAGCTATCGGACCATGCGACACTGGCGTTTTCTCTGGTTCGCCGCAACCTGCAAACGGCTTCACCTGATCCGGTTCGAGGGATAGCCCGGCGATTCACTCGACACAAACCGACTATCCACGACAAACGCCCGCCGCACCAACAGATCGGTCATGTCGTATGGTTCGTCATGCGTGCGATCCCCGGCATCGTTCTGCTGCTGGCCACCGCGCCGGCTTCGGCCGCGCTGTTCGCCGATTACCAGGCGAGTCGGCACGACCGATTCCTCTCCGACGGCGTCTCGGCCAATCCCGAATTCCTCCTCGAAGGCGTCGACCTGTCGGGCGTCGGCGTCGGACGCAACGGCGGCGTGCTCATCTCGGACCGGCACGTCCTGGTCGCCAACCACTTCAAAGGCAGCAGCTACTCGTTCGTCGGCGTCAACGGGCAGCAAGTCAGCATCTCGCCCCAGAGTCACACACGCCTTGACACGGAGGTCTCGTCCGGCACGTTCCTGCCCAGTGACCTGTCGATCGCCACGCTGAGTCGGGCCATCACGCCGGCCGACGGGCTCACGCCGCTGCCGCTGTTCGACGGCTCGGCCGACGACATCGCGGGCGAGATGGTCCACCTCTACGAGCAGAACGATCGACTCGGCAGGAACATCGTCGAAGGCGGGATCATTTCGACGACCACCGGCACCATCGACCTGCCGCCCGTCGGCCTGTTCGGCAACCTGACCAGCAACGCCACCTGGGCCATCGGTTACGACTTCGACCTGCTCCACGGCGTCACCGATGACGAGATCGGCCTCGTCGGCGGCGACAGTGGCCACGCCGCACTGCACATCGACGACAGCGGCCTCGTCTCCGTCGTCGGCACGCACTATGCGATCGTCACCTCCAACGGCGCCCTGCCGCGCGACGACGGCGATCGCTACATCAGCCTGTCGAGCTTTGTTACGCCGTACCGATCGCAGATCGACGCCATCATCGGCGGAGGCGGTGCGACGTCGTTCGCGGCGATTCCGGAGCCGACCACCGCGTTGGTGCCATTCGTCGGGGCGATGCTGCTCGCTCGACGCCGTCGCTGAACGAGTCAACGACGCCTGCGGTCGCGACGACCGTTCGCCTGGGCTTCTCCCTGTCCAGGCGTTCGTCGGAAGCTTGCGTCCGGCTCGCTGGCGAAGCCGCGTGGAACGTGCGGGAAGGTCTCGGTCAGGACGTAGTGGTAAACGCCGTCCGGGTACTCCGGCGTGACTGCGAATCGGCCGTTGAGCCGATCGAGGTCGCCGCTGTGAGGGACGTACTCGAAGTCAGCCGTGAATCGCCCGTCGGGCGTGCCGCCGGGGCCGGCCGGTGGTTGTGGACGGTTGTCGGTCTTGAGTCGCCACGACGACTTGAGCGTGACGAGCTTGCTGCGCGGATCGGACGGGTCTTCGTAGCCGAGCGGGCCGTAGATCGGGTAGCCGTCGGCCGCGTAGCCGACGAGGGTCGGCCGATCCTCGCGGATCATCGGCGTCGGGATGCCGTGGTAGTGGTACGCGCCGGTGCGTTGCACGTGGGCGTTGGCATGATCGACGCCAAGGTCGACGCTTCCGCCGATAGCCTCGTAGACCCAATCGCCCAGCCGACCGCCGCGTTGGACACCCTGAGGCGACCAGCTCATGGCCGTGCCCGGCTCGAAGACGACGCCGTTGAGCGCGATGCCGAAGAGCATGCCGCGATCCGAGTAGACGTCGGCCGCATTGTGCACCGGTCCGTCCGGCGCGGCAGGATCGAAAGGAATGCGAATGGCGTAACGCTGTTCGCTGATCGAGTGCGGATTGCCACGATTGGGAAACTGCCCCGGCCGATGGTCCGGCACGCCGTTGGCCCAGACGTATCGGAAACCGTCGCGCACCTCGCCGCGGACCAGGTTTGGCGCGTCGGCCATGCTGGCGACCACGCCGGCAGGTGACGCCGCACCTGGGTCATCGTGCGTGTGCCCCTCGTGCGCGAGGGCTGCCGAGGCAGCGACGGCAATCGGCGACAGAATCCAGACGGCAAAACGGCGTTGTGGCATGGGCAGAATCCGGTGAGGGTCTGCCAACCACAACGCCGCTGCGGCTGCGAGATTGTCCGTCGCGATCGCCTACGCCTCGTCGTCGGCAAAGAGCGACGACGACGGCTCGGCAACGGCGCTGCCGAACTGGGCACGCAGGATGCCGAAGTCGGCGAGGTCGACGGTGCCGTCGTAGTTGAAGTCGCCGTCGCTGAAGAGGCCGGCCGAACCGAAATTGGACCGCAGGATGCCGAAGTCGGACAGGTCGACCACGCGGTCGGCGTTGGCGTCGGCGGCGAGGACGAAGAACGGCACGCTCACGTCGCCGACGAGCGGCTGGCCGTCTGCTTCTGCGGCCGCGGCCGGAAGCATCGCGACGTAGTTGCCGTCGGGCAGGTTGCCGAACTCGAACGTTGCGACGTTCTCGATCGCGTCATACGAAAGCGACGGGGTGACGGCCACGACGTTGCCCGTGTCGGCGTTGGTGACGACCAGATCAGAGGCATCGAGGCTCGCGCCGACGTCCTTGTCGAACTCGAACGTCACGGCCTGGCTCGCGTCGACGTCGTAGTCGCTGGCGAGGACATTCACCGGCGACGCCGAAGACGTGCCGAAGGCGGCGATGCCCCAGCTGTTGATCACGCCGATGTCGCCGACGAAGCCGTCGGACAGCTGGAGCGTCCAGTCGCCTTCGCTGCTCTCGCCCCAGTGCTGGGTACTGGTGACGACCCAGTTGTTGTAGTTGTTGCCCGAGTCGCCCTGCTGTCCGGTGAAGCGAAGGAGCGGACTAACGGTGCCATCCGGGCTGGTCAGCGTCGCGACGACATCGCCGCGATAGCCGTGGGTGATGTCCAGGACGACCTCGATGTGCTCGATGTCGACGCCGGCTGGCAGGGTGAGCGTTCGCGTGATGCCGGTGCTGTTCTCGGGAATGGTCTGGTTGACCGTCTCGAACGCGTCGACCGAGATCTCATCTCCGACGGTCTCCCAATTGAGCGCCAGATTGACCGCGGCCTCGGCGTCGATGGCACCGTGGCCGTAGAAGACGCTGACGTCGTGCCCGGCACCGTTCGTCTGCCAGGACGAGTCGGTCGGATCGATGGTCTCGGCCGACTCGACGAGGATGTGCTGGACGTCGCGCTGCGTCAGGTCGGGATTGGCTTCCAGCATGAGGGCGATGACGCCGCTGACGAGCGGCGTCGCGCTGCTGGTGCCGCCGAACGAGTTGGTGAAGCCGTTCGAGCCGTCGGTGGTCGTGGTGCCTCGGCTGCCGCCAGACGAGTAGGCGGTCACGAGGTGATTTGCACCTGGCTCGGAATAGCTGGATCGGACGCCGAAGTTGTTGACGGCCGCGACGCTGATGGTGTGGCGCGAGTTGGCGTAGCCGTCGCGGTTCGAGTCGTCGCCGTCTCCGCCGTTGCCGCCGGCCCAGGTGATGATGCCGCCGAGCCCGTCACGACCCTCGGTGGCCGTCTGCTCGATCGCTGCCAGCGTCAGCGGGCCAGGCCCTTCGATGCGTCGGCCGTCATCGAACGGCCCCCAGCTGTTCGAGTAGATGTCGATGCTCTGGTTGTTGAACGAGAGCGCCCCGGCCTCCTGCGAATCGTTCGACGGTCCGCTGATGAGCCGCAAGCCCGACAGGTTCGCCTCGGGTGCCGCGCCCGTCACGCCCGCCCCGTCGAACCCGCGTGCGGCCGCGATGCCGGCGACGCTGGTGCCGTGGAAGTCGAACGGACTGCTGGCGAAGGGAATCGGGTCGTTGTCGTTGAAGTCGAAGCTGTCGGCCGCGACGTACTGCGGGGCGAGGTCCGGGTGGTCGAAGTGCAGGCCGTCATCGACGATGCCGATCGTCACGCCGGCTCCGCGATAGGTGTCCCAGACGTCGGTGATGTTCGCGTCGGCACCGACGAGACCGCCGGACTGGCCGGTGTTGCGCAGGTGCCACTGGTCGTTAAACCGCGTGTCGTTCGGGATGACGCGCCGGGACTGCTGCCTGGCCTCCAGCGGGTAAAACGCCTCGCTGCCCGAGGCTTCCAATGCAGCCATCGCGTTTGCGGGGTTGTTGAACGTCGCGATCGACACGCCGTCGATGACGCCCGACGGCTCGACCGTCGCGCCGGCCACGTCGCCCTCGCCGATGAAAACCCACTGCCGGGCCTGCGTCAGCTCCGCCGGCTCGTACAGGTCCAGGTCCGAGGCACGGGCGAACGAGCTCGACACCGCCAGCGACGCCTCGGGAAGCGCCTGGCGGACCTGCTCGACCGCAATGTCCGCGTACCGATCGGCGACGGCCGAATCGACGGCCCCGCGGAAGCTGGCACTGAGCAGACGACGTTGTTCGAGGCGTTCGAAAGGCTGGCGTTGGTTCATCAGGAGTTCAGACTGAGGGGGGAACGGACGTGTTGTCGGACCGGCAGTTGTACCGGATGTAACCCAAGTTCGTCGCACAAGGCCCGAAGGTTCAAACTTTTCTGCAACAGCGTCGCAGACCTCCATACCAACACGCCCACCCGACGTGCCGGCCCGAAATCGTTAATGTATCCACATGCAAAAGCGAAATGTGCTCTACGTCATGACCGACCAGCACAAGGCCGACTGCACCGGTTACGAGGGTCATCCAGACGCCAAGACGCCCCACCTCGACCGGCTCGCCGCAACCGGAACCGCCTTCCGGCACTCGTACACCGCCAACCCCATCTGCACCCCGACACGCGTTTCGATCCTCTCCGGGCAGTACTGCCACAACCACGGCTACTTCGGCCTGGGCGGACCGACGCCCGGCTACGGACCCGGACACCCGGCCAAGCTGCCCACCTTCCTCGGCCACTTTCGCAGCCACGGCTACCGCACCGCTGCCCTCGGCAAGCTCCACCTGCCAGACGAACCCGTTGACTGGGGCCGCGAGGACTGCGACCTCTACATGCCGCTCCAATGGCGACAGAGCGACGGGCAGTCGTACCTCACCTACCTGAAGCAGCACGGCTACGCGGACGACCACGATGCCGAGTACCTCGCCGAACATCGCGACCAGGGCAACTGTGCCATCGACGCCCGGCCCTCCAATCTGCCGTTCGAGCACTCGGTCGAGGGGTACACCAACCGACACGCCATCGACTTCATCGACCGAGCCGCACGTGACGGCAAGCCCTTCTGCATGGAAGTCAGCTACTTCCGCCCCCATCAGGTCTACACGCCCGACCAGCGCTTCTGGGATCTGTACGACGACGACATCGACCTGCCGCCGGGCGCGCTGGACGATCTGAACCCCGATCGTCCGCCGCACTTTCGCAAAACCGTCGAGTCGACCCGACAGACGCGCGGCCTCCTCCAGCCGGACGACCCGGAGAGCCGCATGCGACGCGTCTGGCGAGGCTATCTCGCATCCATAAGCCACTGCGACCACGCCGTCGGCGAGCTGCTCGATCACCTCGACAAGACCGGCCTCGCGGACAACACGATCGTCGTCTACCACAGCGATCACGGGGCCTATTCCGGCACGTTCGGCATCAACGAAAAGGCACCGGGCATCTGCTCCGAAGCGGTCTGTCGCGTGCCGATGCTGTGGCGGGTCCCAGGCATGACGCAGCCCGGCCATGTGAGCCCGGCACTGACGCACACCGTCGACCTCGCCCCGACCTTCGCCTGCCTCTGCGGCCTGCCGGCCATGCAAACGGTCGACGGCGAAGACCTCACGCCGCTGCTGCGGGGCGACGACGACGCCACCGTCCGTGACGTCGCCGTCACTGAGCACCCGTGGAGCAAGTCGCTCCGCTGGAAGCAGTGGCGGTTCGTCCACTACCAGCCCGAGATGTTCGACGCCGACGTCGGCGAGCTGTACGACATCGACAGCGACCCGCTCGAAACCACCAACCTCTACCACGATCCGGCCTCACAGGATGTCGTCAACGAATGCCGGCGGCGACTCCTCGAGTGGTTGATCGCCACAACCCGCATCGTCACCAGCCTCCCCGTCGTCCCGCCCGAGTCCGGCCCGTTCACCCACGCCACCGCCCCCGACGGCCGCCTCCGCCGCGACAACAACCCCCACGCCGCCCACGCCAGCGGCGGAACGCTCAACTATCTGTGACGAAGCCTCTTCCCGGCGGTTGCAACCTGTTGGACGGAAACACAAGTCGGCGAGGGCGTCACGCTGTTCCTGCAAAAAACACCCGCCGGCGTCGGCCAGCGGGTGCGTCGGTGTTGCTGGATTCCAGTCGAGTGCGATCAGCGTCGGCGGCGAAGGGCCACCAAACCGCCGAGACCCGCCAGCGCGAGCGACGTCGGCTCCGGCACGAGCTGAACGCGGATGTCGTCGACGGTGTAGAAGTCGATCGTCCCCGGCACGGCCGCGCGGTACGTGACCTGCGTGAACGGCGTGTCACTGATGAATCCCTGGAAGCCGTTGACCAAGTCGAACGTCTGGCCGTCGATCTCGACGAGGACGCTCGGGGCGACGTTGACCGCGTCGTTGACGGCACCGAACGCGAGGATCGGCACGTCGAACGTGAAAGTGACGTCGTCGAGGAAGCCCGGGTCGATGAAAACCTCAAGCGTCTCGCCAAGGATCTGGAAGTCGGTGTTGAACGCCGTCGACACCGTCGACGTGGCCGTTGCCGGAAGCGTCGGGTTCAGGTCAACAGGGCCGGCGTTCAGGGCGGTCCCCAGCTGCACATCGGCGACGCCGGTGAAGTCTTGGAAAATGTCCGGCGTGATGTCACTGGCGACAAACGTCTCGGTAACTACGGCCGAAGCACCACTCACGGCGCACAGGAGCGCTGCCGAAGCAACAATGGAATGTCGAATCATGGGTCTCTCTCTCTACCCTTCCCAGCCCGCCGGTTGTGCAGGCTGTCTGTTTGGCATGGAACGCCGCCGCACCGTAGAAAAAGCAAGTTGCCGTTGCAAGCGGAAACGGCCGGCTCCTCCAAATCCGACCGTGCTGCCTAGGCACTGACCAATGCCGGCTTCTGCGAGGTCCCTTTTCCAGCCTTGGCCGGCGACTGATCATCTGACTCCGAAGGCTTGGCCTTCTTCTCGGCGGTCGACTCGGTCTTGCCATACGTGCGGGCACGCGGCGGGATGAGGCTCGTGTCGACGGTGCCCCACTCGACGCTGGTGACGTTCGTGGCCGGGTCGTAGGTGGCGACCGTCGACTTCAGGAAGTTCGCGTCGTCGCGCTCGGGGAAGTCGGGCTTGTAGTGGGCACCACGGCTCTCGTCACGCATGCGGGCGGCCTTGGCGATGCCTTCGGCCATGACGATCATGTCGCGGACCGCGCGGGCGAACGAGAGGTTCTGGTTCGTCCACATGCCGGTATCGGACAGCTTCACCTTCTGGTACCGCTCCTTATACGACTGCAGGTCGCCGATGAGCGTGTCGAGCCGGTCGTTGTAGCGAACGACCGTGCAGTTGTTGGTCATGTTCAGGCCCATCTCCTGCCACAGCTCGTACGGATTCTCGTTGCCGTCGTTGCTGACGAGCCACTCCATGCGATCCTTCTCCTGCTTGGCGACGGCGTCGAAGGTGCTCTGGTCGATCGTGTCGACGCCGGGGGCGACGTCCTTAACGTAGTTCGCGACCGACTGGCCGCTGAAGAGGCCGTCGAAGATGCAACTGAGCAAGCTGTTCGCACCGAGGCGGTTGGCCCCGTGGTAGTGGACGACGGCCTCGCCCATGGCGTAGAGGCCCTTGATGTTGGTCATCATGTTGTCCGGGTGGCCGTGCTCCATGCCGCCGGTCTTGTCGTCCTTCTTGTAGCCTGCCCACAGCCCGCCCATGGAGTAGTGGATGGCCGGGAAGATCTTCATGGGCTCGCTCAGCGGGTCGACGCCGACGAACTTCTCGTAGATCTCGAGGATGCCCGCGAGCTTCTTCATCACGCCGTCACGGCCGATCTTCTGGACCTGGTCGCGAAGGTCGAGGTAGACCATGTTCCCACCGCCCACGCCGTAGCCGTCGAGGCAGGTCTGGAAGATCTCGCGCGTCGCAATGTCGCGTGGCACGAGGTTGCCGTACTTGGGGTACTTCTCTTCGAGGAAGTACCACCGCTCGTCTTCGGGGATGTCGTTGGGCTGGCGCTCGTCGCGCTGCTTGCGCGGCACCCAGACGCGACCCCCCTCGCCGCGAGCCGACTCGCTGATGAGCCGGCACTTGTCCTCGCCGGGGATGGCCGACGGGTGGACCTGCATCATCTCGGGGTTGGCGTACTTCGCCCCGGCCTGCATGCAGCGGCTGGCCGCCCCGCCGGTGCAGATGACGCTCATCGTGCTCTTGCCGAAGATCAGCCCGTTGCCGCCGGTCGCCATGACGACGGCATCACCCTTGAAGACGCGGATTTCCATCGTCCGCATGTCCTGACAGACCGCGCCGACGACGGTCTGCTCGCCGTCGACATCCTCGGTGATGGGCCACAGGAACTCCCAGAACTCGAACTTGTCGACCATGCCCTCGGCTTCGAAACGACGCGTCTGCTCGTCCAGGGCGTAGAGCAGCTGCTGTCCCGTCGTCGCACCGGAATAGAAGGTCCGCTTGAAGAGCGATCCGCCGAACATGCGGAGGGCACGTTGTCCCTCGGCCGTCCGGTTGAACGGCACGCCCATGCGGTCGAGCAGGTCGATGATCTTCGGGGCCGAGTTGGCCATCTCCAGCACCGGCGGCTGGTCGGCGAGGAAGTCGCCGCCGAGGACGGTCTCGTCGAAGTGGAGCCACTCGCTGTAACCCTGCTGTCGGGCGATGTCGTTGGTCGCATTGATGCCGCCCTGGGCACAGACGCTGTGCGACCGCTTGACCGGCACCATCGAGATCAGGTCGACTTTGATGCCCTGCTCGGCGAGCTTCACCGTGCAGGCCAAACCCGCCAAACCACCCCCGACGACCACTGCGCGCTTTTCCGTGCTCATGGCCCCATGTTACACGTGAGCGGAGGCGTTCACGAAGTCGTTTCAGCCGAATTGCGACCCGTCGCCACATCGACGACGGGCTGAAACGCGCTTGACTCTCGGCGGCATTTCGGCACCGTGAGCCGAGGGAGAGAGACGGCACTGCAGCCGACCGGCCGCGAAGGAGCGGTTTGGGAGCACGAGCTGCGTCGGTCTCTCCCACGTCTTCAGGAGAGACTGAATGGACAAGCACCTTTTTGCCGCAGTTGCCGTCGCGACTGCCGTCACGCCTGCGTTCGCGCAGGTCACCACCGGCCTGAGCGACGAGGCCACGTTCGCCGCCGCTAACCCGGGAGCCCTTCTCGAAGACTTCCAGGACGAGACGATCGGTTCGCTAGACCAAACCGTCCCGACGGTTTTTAACGGCTTCTCAACTCTGCCGAACGGCACGAGCACTTTTCTCAGCGACTACGAGATCGACGACGAGGTTCCTGGCTCAACCAATCTCGAGCTCGACCTGTTCATCGACAGCGATCCGACCTTCATCACGGAGTTCTTCTTCACGTTCGACGATCCGGTATCGGCGTTCGCCCTTCGGATCGACGACATCACTTTGAGCCAATCCACCTTCTTAAACGTGGCTGGTCAGAGTTTCGAGCTGCAAACCCTGCTGCCCGGCACCGACGATGAAGACTTCTTCACGTTCAGCAGCCCGACGCCGATCACCTCGTTCAGCTTCACTGTCGGCGGAGCCAACGGGTTCGACGGCATTTCGGTCGACAACGTTTACAGCGTGGTCGTTCCCGAGCCGACGAGCGTTGCGATGCTCGGCCTGGCCGCGACGGGGCTGCTGCGGCGTCGCCGCTGAGGCGAGTGGCTTTTGATTCTCTGTTTCGCGTGGAGCCTGCGACGCCGTCCGCTTGGACGGCGTCGTGGCTTTCTATCGCACGCTGAGCCGTAGACTTCCGGCGCGATGAGCGACATCCCTTGCTTCGTCGTCCTCATCGCCGTCGGCCTGTTTTTCGTCGCCGTTTTCATGCGTCGCGGCGAGACGATCGAGGACGAAGTGACCGACGACATCGACGTCTCCGACGACGGATCACGGCCGACCGACATCCCGCCGACGGTCCGCCGGCCCAGCGTGGACGAGAAAATGGTCAGCGTCCTTGAGACACGCAACACGGTCGAGGCCGATCTGCTGCGAAACGCTCTACTCCGCAACGACATTTACGCCTTCGTCTCCGGCGGATCGGCGGCCAACGTGCTGGGGCCGGCAGGTCTGGCTTCCGTCACGCTGCGAGTGCCGGATGGCGACCTGGAACGAGCCAAGCAAGTCATTGCCGAGACGCTGGCCGAGGTCAACGAACGACGCCAGGCCGGCGGCCGGCTCTTCTGCCCCGCCTGCGGCTACGACCTCCGAGGCCAATCCGAGCGCTGCCCCGAGTGCGGCCTGTCACTCTAAGACGCGGTCCGCGCTTCCTCACATCCGTCATCCTGAGCGAGCGGGGAGAGTCGAAGGACCTCGTCTGGCCGTCGGATCGGAGCCACTGCGAGGTCCCCTCGGCTGCGCTTGGGATGACGGATGACGCACGCTCACGCATCCAGAAATCGCCCGCGCTCGTCGGGCGTCATGACACGACAGCCGTCGGTCCTTCCGAACAGCCGATACCGAATCGCGGCCACGCGGTCGTAGACGAAATCGCGAAGGAACCGCGGCACGAAGCGCGTCGATGCCAGCCAGCGATAGCCCTCTAACCGACGCGACAGGGCCACGGCCGCGTCGCTCTTCACGTGCGCACGGGATCCATCGAGCAGGACCATGCTGTCGAAGTAATCGCCCGGCAGGCCGGCGTCGCGGAGCAACGTTTGACCCACCTCGCCCTGCAGCGTCGCGAAGTGGACACTCTGATCGCGATTGCGCTTGAGGGCGAATGACACGCCCCGATCGCACAGGCCGCAGGTGCCGTCGTAGAGCAGGATGGCACGGCCGTCGCGAAGGAGCTGTCGGGCGACGTCGACATTTTTCGTTTGGACCTCAGCAGCAGCGTCTTTAGGGTCCTGGTCCATGAACAAGCCCGCCCTTTCCGTTGCCGTTGCTGCTTTGCTCACCTGCGGCCTGCTTTCTGCTCCGACGTTTGCCGATCACCACGCGGCCGCAGAAGCGGCGTCGGTGCAAGTCGACCTGTCCGAGCCTAAGGCGACTGTGAAGTCGATGCTTCAGGCGGCGAGCAAGGGTGACGCGGCGGCGTTCGCCAAGACGATCGACACCCGCGACCCGCAGGTGAAGGAGATGCTCGACATCCTCTCGCCCATGGTCGTCGCCGCCGCCGAGTTCGGCTTGGCCACGATGGAGAAGTTCGGCCAGAGTGCCAACGCCGGCCCGATGGACATGGCGACCCTCGCAAAGCTCATCGACGGAGCCGAAGTCACCATCGACGGCGACACCGCCGTCGTCGAGGTCGTGAACGTGCCCGAGGAGTTCGAAGGCAAGGTCGACCTGGCGGAGTTGCGGCCGATGTCGCTGGTGCAGGTTGACGGCGAGTGGTACATCGACCCAATCTCCATGGAGATGGACCCAGCCGAGTTCGCCGGTCCGCAGGCCGAGCAGGCCAAGAAGGTGATTCCCGCGATGACCAAGGCGGTGAAAGACGTGACCGCCGGCGTCAAGGCGGGCGAGTACGAGTCGGTCGCCCAGGCCGAGGAAGCGCTTCAGGCGAAGATGATGCAGGCCATGATGCAGGCGATGCAAGGCGGCATGGGGGAGTGAGCGGACCTGCAGACCGTCACGCCATCAGTGCGTCCCAGCCGCGGGCCTACGGCCCGCAGGTTCGAAAACGCGACACAAACGGTCCATCGTCACACCTGCGGGCCGTAGGCCCGCGGCTGCGGGACGTCTGTATGGATCATGGATGTTGGGTCGATTGAGTGGCTGGCTCGTCGCTCTCAATCTTGAGAAAGAGGATCGCTGGGATGAGCAGGATGACAACCTGGCGGAGGTAGAAGTTAAGCAGCCAGAGCGAGTCCGAAAAATCCGAATCCATGATCGGGCGTAGCTCCATTACCACGATGGTGAGGCCCCAGACGAGCAGATACGTGGCGCAAAGCCACCCAAGCTGAACGACCGGCAGCTGTTGCTGGAACGCCAGTCGCACTGCGTAAGCGCAAATGGTGATCGTCACGATTAGCCGCGGAAGTTCCAGCATGAGCGTGCGCAGCGTGCCCGGAACTTGGAGCAGCCCGGGATCCGTCAGAATCCACCTCCACCCCATACCAAAGCGCAGCAGTTGCGACATGTGCCATATCGCAACGAGCCACACCACGATCGTCAGCCAACCCGGCCTCGCCGTGTCGGGCTCGGCGGTGTAGGCGAGCGTGCGGGGTTCTGGTTCGGTCACGGCCTCAGTCTGCCGCGACCGCCGCGCCGTGCCAAGCTTGCAGCGGCGTGACCTGCCAGTCCGTCTCACGCAACGCGCGAATCGCCCCGGCCCAGGCGTCGGCGGCGGTGAGCGTCGTGACGATCGGCACGCGGGCGCGGAACGCCGCGGCGCGGATCTTGGCTTCGTCGGTGCCGGCACCCTTGCGCGTCGGCGTGTTGACGATCAGGTCGACCTCGCCGTTGGCGACCAGGTCCAGTAGGTTCGGCCGGACGTGCTCGGCAATCTTGTTGACCAGCGTCGCCTCGACGCCCGCCTGCGTGAGCGTGTCGAGCGTGCCCTTGGTCGCGATCAGCTTGAAGCCCAGCTCCGCAAACTTCCGCGCGATCGGCACGACGGCGTCGTGGTCGTCGGGACGCACGCTGACGAACAGTGTCCCGCCGTCCGGCAGCTTCGACCCCTCGGCCATGATCGCCTTGGCGTACGCCAGCGGGAAGTTGGCGTCGATGCCCATGACCTCGCCGGTGCTCTTCATCTCCGGGCCGAGGATGATGTCGGTACCGGGGAACTTGGCGAACGGGAAGACGGCCTCCTTGACGGCGACGTGATCGAACGGCGGCGTCTCCTCGACGCCAAGCTCGTCGAGCGACTGGCCCATCATCACCTTGGCTGCGATGCGTGCCCAGTTGACGCCGGTCGCCTTGCCGACGAACGGCACGGTGCGCGAGGCCCGCGGGTTGACCTCGATGACGAAGACCTCGCCGTCCTTGACCGCGTACTGCACGTTCATCAGGCCACGGACCTGCAAGGCTTTCGCGAGCTCGTGCGTCTGGCTTTTGAGTTCCGCGACGACATTCGCCGACAGCGAGTGCGGCGGCAGCACGCAGGCGGAGTCTCCCGAGTGGATGCCGGCCTCCTCGATGTGCTCCATCACCCCGGCGATGACGCTCCGACCCTCCTCCCTCATCCTTACTCCTTCCTCCCTTACGCGGTAATCCGCGACGCAGTCCACGTCCACCTCCGTCGCTCCGTCGAGGAACTTGTCAACGAGGATCGGCGAGTCGGCGATACCGGTCAGACCCGCGGCATCGAGGGCGCTCGTCATGTACCGATCGAGGGCGGCCTCGTCGTAAACGATCTCCATCGCCCGGCCGCCAAGGACGAAGCTGGGGCGGACGAGCACCGGGTAGCCGACGTCATTCGCAATGGCTTTGGCTTCCTCAACGCTGCGTGCGATGCCGTTGGCGGGTTGCTTCAGGCCGAGCTGTTGAATGAGGTCGCGAAACTGTTCGCGTGATCCCGCGCGATGGATGGCGTCGACGCTCGTGCCCAGGATCGGGACACCGGCTTCTTCCAGACCCTTTGCGAGATTCAACGGAGTCTGCCCACCGAACTGGACGACGACACCCTTCACCAACTCTCGCGAACCCTGAGCGTGAACGAGGGGTTCTGAGCGACTGTCAGAAACCCCTCCCTCACGGTCGGGGCTCGCATGCGATCGACCAAACGGACCACCATTGAGCCGCTCGCAGATGTTGAGCACGTCCTCGTGCGTCAGCGGCTCGAAGAAGAGCAGATCACTCGTGTCGTAGTCGGTGCTGACCGTCTCCGGGTTGGAGTTGATCATCACGCTCTCGACCCCACCGCCGAGCTCCTTCACCGCAAACGCGGCCTGGCAGCAGCAGTAGTCGAACTCGATGCCCTGGCCGATGCGATTGGGACCGCCGCCGATGATGATGACCTTCGGGCGGTCGGTGACGCGGATCTCGTCGTCAAAGGCCGATTCATTACTCGGCTTCCGTGGCTCGGGAAGCGGCAGGGTCTTGAATGGCAACTCGTACGTGCTGTAGTAGTACGGTGTCTTTGCTTCAAATTCCGCAGCACACGTGTCAACAAGCTTGTACGACGCATGTGTCGTCACATCCGTGTGCCCGAACATGTGTCTCCAGTTGCGAATCAACAGCGGGTGCTTGCCTAGAGCGAGCCCGATCTGAACGTCGGAGTACCCTCGCCCCTTTACCGACTTGTACATCTCTGTAATGTCCCAATCACCCCTTGCCTCCTCGAATTCCAAGAGGTCCGACAAACGAAACGTGTCGCCATCCCGCTCAAGGCCGCGGGAGACTTTCGCCATGTAGTGCTCGCTCTCCGCAAGCTCTGCGATCTGCTCTAAGAACCACGGGTCGATCCTCGACAGCTCGTGGACCTTCTCGACGCTCCAACCCATCTTCAGCGCGTAGCGCACGTAGTACAGCCGCCCCTGGCTCGGGACGGCGAGCTTGCGGTTGAGCTTTTCCTCCGCAATCGGGTACTCCGGTTGCGAGCCCTGAGCGTGAGCGAGGGGTTCTGGACGACCGTCAGAAACCCCTCCCTGACGGTCGGGGCTCGCGTGGATCGCGAGCGACTTGTCGTGCGAGTCGAGACCCAATCCGAATCGCCCGACTTCCATCGAGCGAATGGCTTTTTGAAGGGCTTCTTTGAAGGTTCTGCCGATGGCCATCGCTTCGCCGACGGACTTCATCTGCGTCGTCAGCGTCTCGTCGGTCTCGGGGAACTTCTCGAACGTCCACCGCGGCATCTTCACCACGACGTAGTCGATCGTCGGCTCAAAGCACGCGCTCGTCGTCCCCGTGATGTCGTTCGGCAGCTCGTCGAGCGTGTACCCGACCGCCAGCTTCGCGGCGATCTTGGCGATGGGGAAACCGGTCGCCTTCGACGCCAACGCCGACGAGCGCGAAACCCGCGGATTCATCTCGACGACGACCATGTCGCCGTTCTCTGGATTGACCGCGAACTGGATGTTGCTGCCGCCGGTCTCGACGCCGACGGCTCGGATGAC
>JBCDKH010000061.1 GCA_038746835.1 Planctomycetota bacterium
CCCGTGGGGGGGGGGGGGGCCCCCTTCCCAACCAACCCAAACAACTCGGGGTCGTGGGTTTCTGGGACTTTCTCGGCCCCCCCCCCAAAACGCCGGCGGGGGGTTGCCGCCTCAGTCCCCCCCCCGGCGGTTTGGAGGAGCTGTGCTGCGAGCGCTATCCCTCGCGTCGCATGGTCGCCTCGGCTGTGATGTCGTTGCCCCAGACGCCAAAGCCGCTGTTGAAGACGCTGAACTGACTCCAGGGCGCGGTGATCTCAACCGTCACCTGCGAGCCGCCCGCGACGCTGTCGAGGCTGCCGACCGCCGAACCGCCACTGGTGAGGGCGTGGCTGTACGAAGCGGAATTGAGTCCGCCGCGCCGGACCGCGCTCTCGACGGCGGCGTTGACTTCGGCCGTCGTCGAACCGGGAATGATCGCAACGCGAGCACCCTCGCGAGCGGCGTTCGAGATGGTGTGGCGGACGTAGAACATCCACGAGAACTCGATCGTCACGAAGAAGATCGTGAGCAACAGCGGGAAGACCATGGCGGCCTCGAGCGTGATCGAGCCCTTGCGGCGACGACGGTGATTGTTTCGGGTTTCTCTCATCTGGCGTACGTCCGGAAGTCGGACGCAGCCGATGTGCAATAGACCGGGCCGAAGAGCGAACGTCGCCGTGGCTATCGGACGCACGCATCACAATCGTCCGAGCATGAGCGCCAACAACGCCGCTGCGAGGAACGGAACGGCATGCGGGAGCGGCCGCTCGATCGACGTGAACTTGCCACGCTGCGCATCGTCGGACGCCTCGCCGTAGATCGTGAATCGCTTGGCATTGGCGTCCGCCTGCTCCAGACCGACTCGGCGAATCCAGAGAAACGTCAGGACGAGTGCGCCGGTGTTGGACAGCAGCTCGCGCAGCTTGCCCGTCGCGGCGGCACGGGTCACAACGACGATCATGCCGACGATCGCCTCCAGCGCTGCCAGAACGATCACCCCCGGCCAACCGACCCAAGCGCCGGCAGAGATGTAAAGCTTCGCATCGCCAGCTCCACGGGCACCGACAACAAAGAGTGGCAGGCCGATCGCCAGCCCGCACGCGACGCCTAGCAGCGAATCCACCGGCGTGAAGAGGCCGGTTGTCCACCAGGTCGCCAACGACCGGACCAATCCGCCGCCGAGCAGCATGAAGGTCAGCCAATTCGGAATCCTCCGCTGACGCCAGTCGATGACGGCCGCGACGACGAGGGCGACGAAGAACGGCACGAGCGCGACGGCATGGGTGGCGTACCACGTCTCCCAGTCGCTGGGCCAGGCCCAGGTCCATTCGAGTCGTAGTGGTTCAGGTTGCTCTTGCACGTGGTGTACATCGGTCAGGCGTTGCGGGGGCTGATGCGCAAACGAAAGCGACGCCGCCCACGAGGGCGACGTCGCAGAGTCAGCAGTTGCTGACCGAAATGGGGAACGCTGTGAAAAGGCGATCGAAGGGCGAGTGCAACAAGACCTAGTTGGTCGTGTTGAACTTCTCCTTGTCGATGGCGCCTTCCATGTCGTCCATCTTGCCACGGAGCGTCGAGCCGAAGGCCTTGACGGCGCCGATGGCGGCGATGACGATGAGGCCGGCGATCAGTGCGTACTCCAGGAGTTCGCCGCCGTCCTCTTCCTTGTACAGCTTGACGAAGGTGCTCTTCGTCTTGTCGGTAACGGTGCTGAGCATCGTTTTCTCTTTCCGGGCCTGTGGCCCTACGGGTCCGGTGGCCGATCGAGACGCGCGTCGTTGCACGCCGCATGGCCCCATCGACCAGCCGCCGGAAGGGCCGCACCCGAAGGTGAATAGCCCACAACCGGCTGAGTCACCGATGCAAGACGCATTTGTCTCGCCTCGGGCAAGCGGCGACTGCCACCACCAACCGGACCGACGCGGCCCTGCGGTGCCCGGTGCGCTGTCTTCGTGACCACGCTCGGGTTGCACTCTTCGAATCGGGACGCCAACGGACCGACTCAAGGCGAACGACATGTTTTCTTGCCCGATAACAAACCACCACTCCAGAACGCGACATCGCCCGGTCGACGGATCACGACCCGATCCGCCTCCGGCCCGGCTACGTCGATCAATCGACGCAGCGGTTCGTCGACCGGCTCGAGACTCAGACGAAACGTCGCGTGGTGCATCGCCGCCACACGCTCGGCCTGCATGCGCGTCGCCATCGTCCATGCCTCTTCTGGCGTTGCATGCGACGCGCGGAACGGGTCGTACGCGCCGATCCCAAGCATCGCTAGGTCGACCGGGCCGACGTTGTCGAAGCCGTCGAACATCGCGGTGTCTCCGCCGAACAGCAGTCGCTGCCCGGCCGACTCAATCGCGTAGGCCGACGCCGATCGCCAGGTGTCGCTAAACGCACGAGCAGTCCAGTGGTTCACCGGTACCGACGTGACCCGCAGGCCCGCGACGTCGATCGCGTGGCCGTGTTCGAGCTCGATCACACGCTTGAAGGAAAGCCCACGCAGCAGATCACCGGTGCCCGCAGCGGTGATGACGACGGGCCGCTGCCGAGCGGCCAGTCGGTGCAGCGTCGGCAGGTCGAGATGGTCGAAGTGTGCGTGGCTCAATAGCACTATGTCAATCGGCGGCAGTCGCGACATCGAAAGGGACGGCTGCTGCAGCCGTCGTGGCCCAAGCGTCAACGGCCCAAGCCCGAGTCCGACGCGGCTCGACCAGACCGGATCCGTCAGCACCCATCGCCCAGCCAGGCGAATCAGCATCGTCGCGTGCCCGACCCAGCCGACGCCGACGTCGCCACGCGACAAACGCGCAAGGTCGAGCCGTCGCGACATCGGTGGATCGATCAGGCCGTCCAGCGCTCGCACGCGACCCACAGACCGTCCCAATCGATCGGCGAGCGCCAGAGCTCGGTCGCTGTGTTTCAAGCGGTCGACGACGCCGCGCCAGACGCGGCTCATGCGCCTGGCACCCGGACAGTTGCGACGACCGGGAAGTGGTCACTCGCCGCCTTGGCCAGGCGATCGGTCTCGACGCGGCAGTCGACAGGCTCGCAGCCGTGCGCGAAGACGTAGTCGAGCCGAAGGGCTGGGTGTTGGGTGGTGAACGTGGTCGCGTGTGACGCGTCGTCGCCGAGCATCGTGTCGACATAGCCGGCTTCGACGATCGCCCGGATGACGTCCCGCGGCAGCGTGTTGCCGTTGGCCTCGACGTGCGGTCGAACCTTCGGCGGGAGTGCGTCGAGGTCGACGCGCTGTCCGGGGGACGTGCTGTTGAAGTCGCCAGCCAACACGTGCGGTCGGCCGGCCGATCGCCACGCGGCGCATGTGGCGAGCAACGCATCGGCCTCGCGTTGTCGGACGAGCTCGCGCTCGTTGCTCGGCCGACCCGTGAAGTGGGCGACAGCGACGCCGAGTTGGATGCCGTCGATCGCCACCTCGGCGAGCAGGAGTGAGCGTGGCTTGTCGTCGCCAGTGACGTTCACACTCGTCGCGATCGTGCCGCGTGTCATCAGCACCGAGGTCCGGCCGTCCCGACCCTCGGCCGCGATCTGATCGAAGCCTAGACGCCAGGCAATGCGGTCGCGGACTTCGTGATCGTCGGCTTCGACGAGACAGACGACGTCGGGCTTCTGGGCCAGAATCACTTCCGCCAACGGATCCGCCCTGCCGATGCCGCCGTCGAGGATGTTGTACGCGACGACGCGCAGGTCGGGCATGCCGGCATGCTACGAGACAATGTCAAGCGCGCTCTTCCGTCATCCCGAGCGAGCGAAGCGAGTCGAGGGACCTCGTCTACTCGAAGGACCATCCAGACGAGGTCCCTCGGCTTCGCTCGGGATGACGGAGCAACGACCACGACAGCCGTTTGAACCATGCGAAGAGTGATGCATGGCTCCCGACTCGATCGACGTCTGCGTCGCCCAGAACGCTGCAGTGTGGCATGACCCGGCGGCGAGTCGTGAGGCGGTGCGGTCGACGCTCGACAGCGACGCGCCGACGCCCGGGTCCGTCGTCACCCTGCCCGAGACGTTCTCGACCGGCTTCACGGCCGAGCCATCGATGGCCGACGACGGCACGACTACCGCGTTCCTTCGCAAGATCGCGGACGACTTCGACGTGCACGTCATCGCCGGGCTGGTTCGCACGGACACAGAGACGGGTCGGGGCACCAACACGGCCGTCGTCTGCTCGCCGAGCAAGGGCGAGGTCGGCAGCTACGACAAAGTCCACCTGTTCCCGCTCGACGTCGAGGCCGAGACGTTTCGGCCGGGCAGCCGCGTCGACAGCGTCGACCTCGCGGGCGTTCGCGTGACGCCGCTCGTCTGCTACGACTTGCGTTTTCCCGAAACGTGGCGTCGGGCAGTCGGGAGCGAAGTGTTCGTGCTGATCGCCAATTGGCCGAGCAAGCGGATGCACCACTGGCGGGCACTTTTGCGAGCGCGGGCGATCGAGAACCAAGCGTTCGTCGTCGGCGTGAACCGGGCCGGGACCGACCCGAAAATCACCTACACCGGCGGGAGCGTCGTTTTCAACCCGGACGGCGAAGTCGTCGCCGAAGCGGGCAAGGAGCCGACGCTGCTCAAGACGTCGCTGGACCTGGCATCGCTTCGGGCATTCCGGGAACGTCTTCCGTTTCTGCCGCAGAGCGTGTGAATCGGCGAATCGAGTGCGTTCCGACGATGGTGGCGATCGATATGCCACCGCCGACCAAGACAGCCAGAAAAACGCACAGGCCACCAATCGGCGCGACGTTTTCAAGAACATACTGGTACGTCCCGATCTCGATCCACTCGTAGTTCGCAGCGAGGCTGACGAGGATCAGTCCGCCACCGCACGCCACGAGTACCCACATGAGACGCCACCCACGGATCAGCAGCTGCCACTTGGGCCAAAACACCAATCGCTGAATGAACGCCCTCCCGATCGTCAAGAGGAAGACGCCTGACGAGACCATGATGGCAATCATGGTCCACATCATGATGTCTTCGAGTGATTCGACTCGCGTCTGTGCCGCACTGTCGAATCGCGACCCGTACGCCGACTGAATCATCAACGAGGTCGCCATCGCAATGACGCAGCCGATGGGTAGCACTGTGGACGCTGCGACAAGCAACCAGCGGTTGACCATGCCACTCGGTGTGGCATGCATGCCCAGCGTCCATCCTGCAACCGCTGCCAGAGTCGGCGGCACGACGGCTGCGACGATCGCCATCCCCAGCAGCAAGTGCTCCGGATCGTTCTGCACGACACCGCCACCGCCGATCATGACAAACGTCACGATCATGAGTGCGACGTAGATGAGCACCAGCATGCCGCCACTACCCAGAAGCAGCCACGCCGCCAGCCGAACCCGAAGCGGGCGGCCGAAGTCGAGATGTTTCTGCCACAGCTCGCGCGACTCGTCGGGCGTCCCGCCGCATTCGGGGCAGCGACCGTCATCCGGCGTGGCCCGGAGGTCGTAGCCGCACTGGAAGCACACTGTCGGCAGTGCCTGCACGGGCACCAAGATATCGCACCGTGATCGCGTCGGACAGTGCGGCCGCAAAACGACCGACGCCGCGACGCAAGTCGCGGATGCGGTGTGGCACACGAACGTCATCCGCGGCTTGCGCTGCGGCGTCGCACGCGAATCGCCTTATCCCTTGACCGCACCGAGCTGGATGCCCTTGACGAGCTGTTTCTGAAGCAGCACGAAGACCAGGATCATCGGCACAATTGACAGCAGGACGGCCGCCATCATGAGGTGGGTCTGCTGGCCGCGGGTCGAGTCGAAGAAGAGCAGGCCGATGGGCAGCGTGTAGCGTTCCTGGGTCCGCACCATGACGAGCGGCCAGAAGAAGCTGTTGTAGTTGCCCATGAAGGTGAAGATCGTCAGCGTCACCAAACCCGGCCGGCTGAGCGGCAGGATGATGTCCCAGAACAGCCGGAACTTGCCCGCCCCGTCGATCTCCGCCGCCTCATCGAGGCTGCTGGGAATCGTCAGCATGAATTGCCGGAGCAGAAACGTGCCGAACGCGCTGAACGCCGCCGGAATGATCAGCCCCGGCAGCGTGTCGACCAGACCCAGCTGGATCATGATCTGGTAGTTCGGGATCATCATGACCAGCCCCGGCAGCATCATCGTGCTCAGGTAGAGCAGGAAGACCTTGTCACGCCCAGGCCACTTCAGGCGCGCAAAGCTGAAGGCCGCCAGGCTGCTGGTAAGCACCTGGAGGAACGTCACCCACGCCGCAACGAAGAGGCTGTTGCGGAAATAGGTCAGCAGCGGGACACCGCGGTTGTTGATGTCGGGGTTGTTGACGTCGAAGACGTTGTAGTAGTTGGCGGGGACCGGCACGCCGCGCTCGGTCAGTGTCTGCTCCTCGCCGTCGATGAGCAGCGTTCGTTCCTGCTCGGTCCAATCCGGCAAATCGAACGGGCCGATCTGTGTCCCGATGAGCGGTACCTCGATCGCGGGGATGCGTTCGACCACGCGCGAGTCCGGATCTTTGGGAATCCAGCTCGGGTCCGACAGCTCGTCGAACGGCTTGAGGCTCGTCATCACCATGTAGACGAACGGCAGACTCAGAAGCACCGCAAGCCCCGTCAGGATCGCGTGCAACCCCAAGCGTCGCCGACGCTCCCGGTTGCGCGACTTGGCGGCCTCGCGCTCGTACCGCGACGTCTGCTGCTCGGCATAGCTGACGATTGCGGCATCCTGCAAGAGACTCCCGGGCTCGGTGGCCTGTCCGACGCGCGTGCTGTTGGTGCCGAGTGTCATCGTGGAGCGAAAGTGGGAGCGAGGGAGGTGAAAGGTGGGCAGGGCCGGAGCTGGAAGGCGCGTTTGATCGGGGCGTCTGCCCAAGACCTACCCGGCGTTTTCTTCAGTCGCGTTAGTCGTTCACGTACTTGTTGCCGAAGGTCCAGTTGAAGAGCGTGACGGTGAGGATGAAGAGGAACATGGCCCAGGCGACAGCACTGGCGTAGCCGATGCGGCCGACCTCGAAGCCTTCCAGGTAGACGTTGAAGGCCAGCGTCGTACTGGCACCACCAGGACCACCGGGTGGGTCGGTCATCGTGCGGACCATCTCAAAGCCGCCCTGCAGTCCGCCGATGACCGCCATGACGACGACGAAGAAGGTCGTCGGTGCCAGCTGGGGCCAGGTGACATTCCAGAACCGCTGGAACTTGGTCGCCCCGTCGATGTCGGCCGCCTCGTAGAGCTCGCCCGGCACGTTGGTCAGTGCGGCGAGGTAGAGCAGCATGGTGTTGCTGCCGATCGCGCCCCACAGGCCGACGAGCATCAGGCTTGGCTTCACCCAGCGCGGGTCGTTGAGCCAGTTGGGAGGTGCAAGGCCCGTCGATGAGGCCGCCGACTCCGGCAAGCCAGCGACGACCGCCGCGATGCCGATGAGGGCGAGTTGGGCAATCATGAGGGCGAAGGCGAACATGAGCATGCTCGCAAAGCCCTCCATTGGTCGGCTGTAAAGCTCCTGGCCGCGGAAGAAACTGATGATCGTCCACAAGCCCGCAACGCCCGCGGCAACCAGCAGGTAACCGCCCAGCGTCGAAAGCAACACGCCTGGGGCCTCGATGCCGCCTTCGGGTCGGTCCGCCACGCCATACCAGACGAACGCGAGCGTCGTCGGCAGAAGCATTATGACGAACGGAATGAACGTCGCCGTCGAGCCGAGGTCACCCTCGCGGAAGGCGGTCCGCATCCGCTTGAGCCCGAACCACATGATCCCCGCCGAGGCGGCGATGAGCAGCACGGACAAGCCTCGAACGACGCCCGGCGGGAGCCAGTCGGCCGCGCCCTCCACGCTGGCCAGCACTGGCTGAAGCGAGAGTGTCAGTGGGCCTTGTTGCGTATTGAACAGCTTCTTCCAGAGGATGAACGTCGCGACGCCACTGGTGAAGTGCGGCAGGTAGAACAGTGTGCGATAGACGCTCTGTCCACCCGTCACACCGCCGAAGAGGACGAGCGCTGTCACTGCGACGAACAACGCCGCCATGCCCCAGCTTCCGCCACCGTTGATCCAAGCGACAGCACTGAGTGCGATCGCCGCGCCCACCAGGCCGAAGCTGATGCCGAGCATCATCGTTCCGCCGGCACGCTCGCCGGTCTTGCCGCGGCGAAGGTCCTGACTCAACAGGAGCGCAGCCATGAGGCTGAGCGCGATTCCGAACGGAATTGAGATCATGAAGAACAGCGTGTTGCCGAAGTAGCGCCAGAACTCGGTCTGGTACCACGCCAGCGTCGAGCCTTCGCCACTGACGGCTCCGAAAATGAGCTTCTTGAAGTTCTCAAGCCCGGTGAAGCGGACTGCCTCGTCGCGGTACTCGTTGTGGAGTGTGAGGTCCCAGTTGGTGAAAGCGAAGTAGAGGCTGATGACCAGCGGCACCGCCGTGAAGGTCAAGAAGCCGAGGATGTTCGGGAGCAGGAACGCCAGTCCCGTCGCGACACTTCGGCCAGCGCCTTTGTTCGGAGCGACTTCGGCCAAGTTCTCGGGCGCAACGCGATCTTGCTCGTCCCCTGAAGTTGCAAGCAGCGCATTGATTTCGGCTCCCGACGGCGGTTCGTCCAAGTTCGGAGGCGTTGGATTACGGTCGTCTTGCATCGCCAGGGTTCGTTTCGGCCTGTTCGTCGAAGGAAAAACGTCGCTGCACCGCGTTACTGGGCCGACTGGGCTGTGGCCTGCGTCGCCGGGCGTGTCGTCACGGGCGCGGGCGACACGGAAGACTCGGGTGTTGGCTCCGGCTCGGGTCCTGGTGCGTCTTCTCGCGGCGTCAGCGGATCGGCTGCCTGAGCTTCAGGTGCAGCGTCGGCGCGGACCCCCGAATCCGACGCGGGCGATTCGATCACCGACGCTTCCGAGACTGGCATTTCGGCAGTCGACGAGGACTCGTACTCCACCATCTCTTCGACGACGCTCGGGGCCTCGTTGAGTTCTTCAGGCGTTGTCGGGGCCGGGAGCGGCGCGTCAACCGGAGCCAGACCGCCTTCGGTGGCCGAGCCCTCCAGCATGTCCTGCTTCTCGTACAGGTAGAGGTAGTACGGGTTGCGGATCAGACGTGCCGGGATCGGCTTGCCCTCGGCCTTGAGCCGGTCGATCGTCTTCTGATCCTCGACACGCCGATCGTACTCGGCTTGAAGCTCCGGGTTGAACTCGAGGTTCTCCCGAATCTGGGCCCGAATCGCTTGGGCCGCTCGACTCATCGCGACGCGTGGGTCTTCGAAGCCGCTGATTTGCGGCTGGCTCATGTACCTGCTGCGGTAAGACGCTTCCTCACGCTCGACGTCGGCGTGCAGGATGAAGGGGCTCAGGGTTGCTGGAATCGCGATGGTCGAAGCGGCCTCCAGATGAGGACCGTGAACTTCGTACTCGGTCTCGGGATAGATGCCCAAAACGGGATCCTTCTCCGGACGGAGGTAGGCCTCACTTTGAGTGAAGAGCGGATTCGGCGGCAATCCGTCAGCGTCAGCGATGATCTGGTCGTTGTACTGCTTGCTCGCGAGGAACGCCTGAAAAATGACGCCCCAGTGCGTTCCGGCAGGAAGCGTCACGGTCCGACCATCGCTGAGGTCGACGTCGACCGGCTCTTCCATTCGGACGCCGTCGACGTAGACCGCCGCCGCCCGCGTCCCGATGAGAACGTTGGGCACGCCACCATTTGGCAGTCCCACGGTCCCGATCTCCAGCGGCGGTTCGCCTCGAGACACACGGCCTCGATTGGTTTCGCGGAATCGGATCAGGTGCCACCGGCCACCGTTGAACATCGCATAAATGTCACGCTCGAAAAGCTCCGCCCCACCGCCGCCGTAACCACCGGCGCTGGCAGCATTCTGTCGATCGGCACCGGTCGGAATGAGCCGATCCTCGTAGATCCATCGGCGAATCATCTCCATCGTTCGAATAACCCGTGGGTCTTCGATGTTGACGTCCGTTGCGGTCTCATTGAACGTGTCGACCCCCATTGAGCGGTAGGTCACACGCTCGTTGATTCCGTCGATGAAGAACTTTCGGCCGAACCGCTGTCCCGGCTCATTAGTTGCCTCGACGAATGCTTTACCCGCGGCCTCGAACTCTTCGATCGTCCAGTGGCCTTCCGGCACCGGCAACCCGAGCTCCCGAAATAGCGGCTTGTTCACCATGAACATCGTCATGGCGACGTTGCAAGGGAACATGAACTGCCGACGCTCACCGTCGAAGTCGACGAGGCTCAGCTCATTGAGCATGGCGTCGTACGTCGTGTCGACGCTGAACCCGAGCGCTTCGGCTTCATCCGTCACATCTTCGAGCACGCCCATCTGCTCGAAGAACTGCATGTTCTGGCCGGAGAACATGTCCATTGCCTCTGCGGCGACACCAGACACGCTCTGGACGACCTTCTTCGTGTTCTCGTTGTTGCCGGTGTCGAGTCGCAGTTCGATAAGCGGGCGCCGGTATTCGCCACTCGCCTCGTCGAGAATGTCCTCTTCGGCCGGATCGCCCTCTACGACCTCGTAGAGCCCGCGTTCGACCTGCCACTCATCGAAGAGGCGAACCTGCTCGACGCGGGCGGGGTTCGGGTCGGTGGTCCAATACATGACGACCTGCCGGTCGCTCAGCCCTTGAGGCATGCTCGTCCAGACGAGGCCACTGCAGGCGACAAGCAGGATGGCGACGAGTACGAACAGGTATTTCATGAGTGTGTCGAACCTCCTCGGTCCGCGGCCGATGACAGGCCGGGTAACACCGCGCGGGTGTCGGGCCTTCCAAGCTACACGGCTGGGGCCCCGTCGGCAACGCGACCGGCATCGGAACAGGCCGTGACGTACCCTTCGGCGATGCGTCTTCGGTCGCCCTGCTCATGCGCCACGCTGAAGACCGGTTGCAACAGCTCGCCTCTGCCGTCGACAAGGTGTCGCAGGACCTGGACGCCCGACTCGTCGCCGACACCGCCAAAGCAGCCGGCTTTCACGTCGCAAGTCCAAAAGACGCCACGCCGATCATCGCCCTGGTCGGCGGCACGGGCACCGGCAAGAGCACGCTCGTCAATCGCCTCCTCGATGCCCCCGACCGCGGAGACGACGCCCTGGTCGCGACCAGCTTCCGACGAACGCACACGACCGGCTGCGTCGCCATCGTGCCAAATGGCAAAACGTTGCCGGACGGCTGGATGGGTGTCCGGCACGTGCCTTCCGATCGCGATTCCGGGCCGGCACGAGGCGAAGGCGACGACTTGGTCATCCTCTCCACAGGCGATTCAGACTTCGTTCCCGTCGACACGCCCGACTTGGACGGCGACGTCGTGGAACACCATCGCCGGGCCGAACGCGCCTTCCGATGGGCGACCGCCATCGTGCTGGTCGCGACGCCCGAGAAGTATCAGCTCCCCGAGGCCGACCGGTTCACCACGCTCGCCAGCCGCTGGGACCTTCCACTGCGCGTCGTCATGAACAAGGCCGACGACCTCGACGCGGCTGACGACTGGCAGACGCGGCTTGGCGACGCGACCGTCTTTGTCGTCCCACGCGACGACGCCCCCCTCTCGTCGCCTGGCGGACGGAGCCTCGACGACCTTCGAGCCAGCCTGTCGCACCTCGAACCGGCCGACGACGCCGGCCTGCGGACACGGCTCGCCGACGTCGCAGGACGAGCGGCCGACCTCGTGCTGGAGCCAGCCCGCACGCAACGCCGACGCTGCGACGACGCGGCCGAACGACTTCGGGCCCTCATCCGCCCGGAAGCCGGCGTCGACGTCCATCCGATGACCCGGCAATTGCAGAGCCGCCTGCGAAAACAGAGCGTGCTCTATCTGATGGGGCCGGGACGCATTATCGACCGCGCACGCTCGCTGCCGGGCGTCGTAGCACGCCTGCCGAGGTCGGCATGGGATCTCGTCACCCGCGGCAAGCTGCCGGACGAGCCCGCCGACGACACACCAGCCGCCGATGCTGCCCCCGACTTCCCGCGCGACGTCGGCGACGCGTTCGACGTCTTCGCCGCCCGCTGCGACGACGCCATGAAGGAGGCTGGCCTGTCACCCGACGGCGAGGCGTGGAAGCTCCCGCGCGACCGGGCCGAGGAGATCGCGACCGAACGACTGGCCGAGCTTCGCCGCTGGCTCGAGGCCCGCTGGGACAAGAAGCCACGCGACACCCGCGCCATCGAGTGGCTGGCCAAGCACGTGCCCGGCGGCAAGCACGTCACCAAGCTCAGCGAGACCGCGCCATACCTCCTCGTCGCCGCCAGTGCTGCGACGAGCGTCGTCACTGCCGGTGCCGAGCAGGTCGTCATCGGCGGGTACCTGCTGACGACGTGGCTCGGCGAGCGGCTGTCGAACGAAGTCGCTGCCAAAACACGCCAGACCAACGCCGCCCTCGCCGCCGACTTCGCCAAACTGTGCGACGAGCAGGCCCAGCGTGCCATCGCCTGGTGCGATGCCGCCGCCGCATCACCGGCGGACCTGACAGCGCTCGACAAAGCCGTCGATGCCGTCGCCTCTCTTGCGGAGGGCTCGCGATGACCAGCCTTTCTGATCTGGCCTGCGAAGTCGCACGCGTGACCGGGGCCGAGTTGCCCGACGTGCTGTCGGGCGACGCGCCGGTCCCGACGCTCGCCGACGCGGGCGACGTCTACTTCGTCGGGCTCATCGGCGGAAAAGACGTCGGCAAGACCAGCCTCGCCAACGCCATCGCCGGGGCCGAACTCGGCAAACCCACTGGTCACGGCGAGGGCACGCGGGCCGTCACCGCCTACGCCCACCGCGCGGCCGTGCCGGAAGTCCGGCGTCGACTGGGCGATGTCGCGATCGTGCCGCACGAACTGGAGCAGCTGCGTCGCCAGGTCCTGCTCGACCTGCCCGACATCGACAGCCGCTACGCCGACCACATCACGCTGACGCGACAGACGCTGCGGCATCTGCTCTATCCGGTCTGGGTGCAGAGCGTCGAGAAGTACGCCGACAAACGGCCGCGCGATCTCTTGGCCCAGGTCGCCCAGGGCAACGATCCGGGTAACTTCGTCTTCGTCCTGAGCAAGGCAGATCAGCTCGTCGATCGCGAAGGCACCGATGCCGCGCTCGAAGTAGCCGACGATTACGCCGGCCGAGTCGCCGACGCGTTGGAGCTTCCGGCCAAGCCCGAGGTGTTGCTCTGCAGCGCGCACCGTCCCGAACAGCTCGACCTGCCACGACTTCGCGAGAAGCTCGGCATCGACAAGGAAGCCAAAGCCGTACGTGGCGACATGGCCAAGGCGGGCGAGCGGCTCTCGTCGACCGTCGCGTCATGGGTGCGCGAGCAGAACCTGCCGGCGCTCACCGACAAAGCCAAGCGACAGCTCGACCTGGCGACGGAACTGGTCACCGATCGCGCCGCGTCGCCGGTGTTGCAGGTCGCCCTGCCGCGGCTCGCCGACGATCCCGGCCACCGCGCTGCCGTCGCGGAGCCGGCGGCCAGGGCTCGAACGCGGGCCTGGCCGCTGGTCGGCTGGATCGACATGGCCTTGTCGCCAGTCGTGTCGCTGATTGGGCAGAACCTGATGCCGGCCTCCACCGAGGCAGCGTCGCTGGAACGACACCTCGCCGACGCCGGACACGACACCGCCCAGGGCATCCGGTCGGCCTTTGCCACATTGCGATCGACGCATCCAGACGTCGCCGAGCACTACGCGTCGCGGCACCTGTGGGAGTCCGCCGAAGCCGAAACCGCCGCCGCCGATCTTCGCCGAAGACTCTCGGCCGCGCTCGATCGTCAACGCGACGCGATCCGTCATCGCCTGCGGCCTAGCCGTTGGCTTTTGCCGATCCGCTGGCTGCTGACGGTCGGCGTGGTCGTCTGGTTCGCAATCGCGCAGCCGCTGTTGGAAGTCGTCGTGCCTCAGGAGGAGTGGAGCTGGACGGAGCTTCTGCGTGAGGCGGTGCTCCTGATCAACGCCCAGACGCTGCTCGCCTCGGCCGGCTTCGTCCTCGCCTACCTGCTGCTCGTCTGGGCGGCAGTGCGTGTGCGGGCGTATCGACTCGCAGCCAGGCAGCGGCACAAGCTTCTCTCCGCCGAGGACGACGACGCCAGCCCCGCCCACCAAGTCGTCCTCTGGACCGGCGACCTCGTCGCCCCGCTCCGCGATCGCCACGCCATGCTCGAACGGCTCAGCAAGCTGGCCTCGGACATGTGACTGATCCGTCATCCTGAGCGAGCGCAGCGAGTCGAAGGACCTCGTCTTCCCGTCGTCATTGATGACACTGCGAGGTCCCTCGGCTGCGCTCGGGATGACGGAGGGCTCGTACCGTCCGCGCATGCTCGTCACGCTGCTGCTCGTCGTCGCGTCTCTCACCTCGCCACCCATGACACGCCCCGCAACGCAGCCGGACGACTGGAAGCAGGCCGTCATGCAGACCGCCGGCATCGACGTCTGGCCGAGCGTCAAGCGGCTGCAATTCACATTCGTCGTCGAGTTCCCCGACGGCCGGGCGATGAAGCGGACGCACGATTGGAACCTCGCCGACGGCACCGCCACGGTCGACGGCGTCACCATCCGGGCGTGGGACTTCGACGTCGTCAACGCCGACGACGCCCAGAAGTCGGCCTACTCCGCGTGGATCAACGACGGCTACTGGCTCCTCATGCCGCTCAAGCTCGACGACCCCGGCGTCATCTTCACGCCGGTCGGCGCTTCACGCGACATGCCGCCGAGCCGTGCGATGGTGACGATGACCTTCGACGACGGAACCGGCCTGACCCCGAGCGACGCCTACGACCTCGCCATCGACCTCCGCCGCGGCGTCGTCGACGCTTGGACCTACCGCCCCGACGAGACGCGTGCCATCACCTGGACCTGGGAAGACTACCAAGACTTCAACGGCCTGTTCCTCGCCACCAACCACGTCCCCCAAGACGGCGGCCCGACGATCCGGTTCGAGAACATCGTGGTCGAGCGCGACTCGGATTGACAAAACGAGCGACGCCCCGATGCGATTGCATCGGGGCGTCGGGTTCGCGAGCTGCGGTGCAGCCGCGTGCGAGACGGGAGTCTCACCCAGTCTCAGCCGCACGCAGGCAGCTCAAAAGTGCGATGAAAAAGATTCACGGATCACCTCCAGTCGGTTTGCCGGCCAGGCCGATCCGCGACGATCGGCGGGCCTGTGGTTCAGTGACACGCCTCGGCGTGTCGCCCGCCCGCAGACGCCTCTGCGGGCACGTGCCGAACAAGGCGAGGTCGCGTCGCCCTCGCTCGACTCGAAAAGAGTACCACAAGTTCCTGCGGAAGGTTCAACGCTTTCACCGGATTCGCAGGTTGGTCGCACTAGGCTGCCGCATGCCCAAGTGTGTCGTTGTCGGTGGCGGTTTCGGCGGGATGGCCAGCGCGCTCCGCATGCGGGCCAAGGGGTACGACGTCACCCTCATCGACAAGCAGGACAAGCTCGGCGGCAGGGGCTACGCGTACGAAAAACAGACCGAGCACGGCGTCTTCAAGCACGACGCGGGGCCGACCGTCATCACGGCCAAGTTCCTCTTCGACGAGCTGTTCGAACTCTTCGGGAAGAAGCGCGAGGACTACGTCGAGTTCCGCGACATCTACCCGTGGTATCGGATTGTGTTCGCGGGCGACGTGACGTCCGGGCGAGCCCCGAGCGTCAGCGAGGGGACAGACCTGCCCCACTTCGACTACGGCGGCACGATGGAGCAATTCGAGACCCAGATCCGCAAGTTCGGCGGCGACCGCGACGTCGAGGGCTTCCGCAAGTACCTCGCCCACAGCAAGAAGATCTTCGACAAGGGCTTCACCGACCTGGGCGACCAGCCGTTCGACAAGTTCACGACGATGCTGAAGTGTGCTCCCGACCTCGTGCGGCTCGGCTGCTACAAGACGGTCTGGCAGATGGGGGCCAAGTACATCAAGGACGACCGGCTCCGCCGCGTCTTCAGCTTCCAGCCGCTGCTGGTGGGCGGGAACCCGTTCAACACGACGTGCATCTACAGCCTGATCTTCTACCTCGAACGCGAGTGGGGCGTCCAGTTCGCCATGGGCGGCACGGGGGCGATCGTGCGGGGGCTGCAGAAGCTGATGGAGGAGGAGGGGATCGAGGTGCGGCTGGGTCGCGAGGTGCAGAAGATCGATGTGCACAGAGGCGTCAAGTACTTCGACATCCCGAAGCGAGCCGCAAGCGTGATGCTCGATGAGGAGGGATACTGGCTCGGCGACGGTGTCGATGCAACGAATCCGGTCATCGTCAACGCCGACCCGCCGCACGTCTACCGCAACCTGATCGCCCCGGAGCACCGCCCGAAGTATCCCGACATCAAAATCGACAAGCTCAAGTACTCGATGGGCCTGTTCGTCCTCTACTTCGGCACGACCAAGCAGTACCCCGACGTCGCCCACCACACGATCGTCCTTGGCGAGGCGTACAAGAGCCTCCTCAAAAAGCTCTTCGACGCCAAGGAGGTCGAACGCGAAGACCTCAGCGTCTACCTCCACCGCCCCACCGCCACCGACCCGTCGATGGCACCCGAGGGCATGGACTCGTTCTACGTCCTCGTCCCCGTCCCGAACCTGCAGCCCGTCCGCGGGCGCGGGAAAACCATGCGAGCCCCGAGCGTAAGCGAGCGGTCTGAAGCGAACGACCAGACCCCTTCCTCACGGTCGGGGCTCGCGGAGGTTCCTGTGCATGAAGATGGTTCCGTCGACTGGGACGCCTTCGGTGACGCCTTCCGCGACGACGTCGTTCGCTATCTCGACAAGACCGTCCTGCCGGGCCTGGCCGAGTGCATCACCGGCGACTTCTACGTCACGCCCAACCACTTCCGCGACAACCTCAACACCCACCACGGCACCGGCTTTTCGATCCAGCCCGTCTTCACCCAATCGGCCTGGTTCCGCTTCCACAACAAGAGCGACATCGACGGCCTCTACTTCGTCGGCGCCGGCACGCACCCGGGCGCGGGCATGCCGGGCGTTCTGTGCAGCGCGAAGCTCGTCGACCGGCTCATCGAGCCTGTCAAATCGAACGCCAGCTGATCGCTACGAGTCGACCTTGTCGGCTTCGCCTAGCTCTTTCTTCAAGCGACGGACGCGGCGATGGAACTCGGCTTCGACCCACTTCTGCACTTCGGCATCTTCCAGTGCCGCGGCGATGGTGTCGGAGTGGAAGGTCTGATACGCCCCGAAAAGCATCCCCATCGCGTCGTACTCGACTTGGTTCCAAGTTGCTGCCTCTCGGCGAACCTTCATAAAACGAAGGTAATGGTCATCCCACGGTAATCCTGACAGCTTTGCGGCCTGTGCGATGATGGCCGCGTCTTTGATTTGGGCCATCAGCTCAGGCGAGATGAACACGCCCCGCTCCGGCACTTGAAACGCCTCCTGCTCTTCCACAACGGGCCGAGGCGGCAGCGAGGCGGGACGACCAGGGGTCTCGATTGGAAGCACCCTCGCGATCGGCTGTGTCGCGGGCGCGGGTTCCTCCGCAACCGACGTCGAAGTCGACGCGAGCATCAAGATGACGATGGCGGTCAGGCGTAACGGCATCGTGAGCGACCATAACCGCAAGCAGCGACGTAGTCGCTACCTTCCGCCGCTCCTGCCGTTGCCGCTCGCCGACGATTCCCAGCCGAAGACCAGTTCGTTGGGCCAGCTCTGGTTCCAGTCGGGGTGGAATGAGCGACTCAGGCCAAGCGCGGCAGATCGGCCGCGGGCGAGTTCCATGTTGAAGTTGCCCTCGCCGTGGTTGACGCGATAGCTGAACTTGATCGGCTTGCCCGCCAGCATTGCCTCGTGAGCTTCGGGAATGGCCGACCACGGAATCGCGACCTCGACGGTGCGCGTGCCGTCGTCGTGCTTGACGGACAGCCGCGCTC
>JBCDKH010000062.1 GCA_038746835.1 Planctomycetota bacterium
CCCGCATGCTCGAGGTCAATCTCGACGGCGCGTCCCACGGCATGGTCTGGACCAAGATGGGCGGCATGGTCGCCTACCGAGGCCAGGTGAAGTTCACGCGACAGGGCGTCATGGAGGAGGGGCTCGGCAAGTTCCTCAAGCGTCAGTTCACCGGCGAAGGTGCCAAGCTCACCAAGGCCGAGGGCCAAGGCAAGGTCTACCTAGCCGACACCGGTAAGAAGTTGACCATCTTGCAGTTACAGGGCGACGCAGTGGTCGTCAACGGGGAGGATCTGCTCGCCTTTGAGTCGTCGTTGAGCTACGACGTCAAGATGATGAAGAAGATGGCTGCCGTCGTCAGCGGTGGGCTCTTCAACGTCCGCGTCGAGGGCACGGGTCTGGTCTGCATCGGCACGCACCACGACCCGCTCACCCTCCGCGTCCGCCCCGGCGAGACCGTCTTCACCGACCCCAACGCGACCGTCGCCTGGAGCGGCAACCTCAACCCCGGCTTCAAGACCGACGTCAGCCTCAAGACCTTCGTCGGCCGAGGCTCGGGCGAGAGCTTCCAGATGCAGTTCGACGGCAACGCCGGCGGTGGGGGCGTGGGCTGGGTCGTCGTCCAGCCGTACGAAGAGTCACCGCTGCAGGCGTCATCGTAAGCCCCTTCACATCAGCGATTTGCCAATCATGCTCACAACCCTCGACCACCCTGTCATCCGCACCAAGCTCGCGGAGCTGCGCGACCGCCGGACCGAGAGCCGGGCGTTTCGGGCGCTGGTCGAGGAGGTGGCGATGCTGATGACGTACGAGATCACGCGGAGTATGCCGACGCGGGAGCGGTCGATCACGACGCCGCTGGAACCCACTGTCGGCCATGAGCTTGCGAGGCCGGTCTGTCTGGTGCCGATTCTGCGGGCGGGCCTTGGCATGACCAGCGGCGTGATGCGGCTCATCACCGACTGCCGCGTCGGCCACGTCGGGCTCGAGCGCGACGAGAAGACCGCCGAGGCCGGAGCGTACTACCATAAACTCCCACCGGACATTGCCTTATGCGAGACGATCGTCACGGACCCGATGCTGGCAACAGGCGGCAGTGCGTGTCGGTGCATCGCGTTCCTGAAGAGCCAAGGCGTGAGCGCGAGCAACATCCGGTTCATGTGCTTGGTCGCCGCCCCGGAGGGCATCGCAAAGCTGGAGGCGGAGCATCCGGACGTGCCGGTCTTCGCGGCCGAGGTGGATCGCGAGCTGGACGAGCGGCACTACATCCGCCCCGGCCTCGGCGACGCCGGCGACCGCATCTTCGGCACGTGATCGCCCCGTAGGGTGGGCCCCGGCCCACCTCTGCGACGGAATGACTCCGAATGGTGGGCCCGGGCCCACCCTACGCAACACGCTGATGGCCAACACGATTCGCAAGCTCGTCACGTACACCGGCCGGGTCCAGGGCGTCGGATTTCGAGCGACGACTCGCTCGATTTCCCGCGGCTTCGCCGTGGCCGGCTACGTGAAGAACCTCCCTGACGGCCGCGTCGAACTCGCCGCCGAAGGCGAGCCGGCGGTCGTCGCGGGTTTCCTGGCAAGCGTCCGCGAGGTCCTGGGCCGGTACATCACCGACGAACAGACCGACGTCCGCGGGCCACAGGGTGAGACGGGCTTCGCGATCAGGCGGTGAGTCATGCAACGCGTTGACGACTGACACGGCCCGGTGCGCGATCCCGTCAGCGATGTCAGCCGCGGGTCTACGACCCGCCGGTTCGACGGCGCGCGATGCACGATTCTTAGTTGAAAATCGCGTTTTCCGCGTGTGCTCCGTTGCGGGGCGGCAGCAGGTGGATGTCTCCTGCGTCGTCGGACCTGCGGGCCGTAGGCCCGCGGCTGGGGTCACTGGATGAGCGGTCGCGAGCGGACGAGTGTTCGGTCGACGGGCTCGTGGTACCGTCGACGGCGCGTCATGCCCGGTGATCGACCAGACCGACCCACCAAGCCCGCCGAGCCGGTGCTCGGCTATGCGGGTCCTCGTCCAGACGAGCCGAAGCCGATCGTGATGGCTGCGTGGGTGTCACTCGTGTTGGGCAGCTTCTGCGTGCTGCTCATCCCGTTCCTTGCCCTCAGCCTCGGTTGGCGGACCGAGAACGGACCGCTTGCCCTTGCTGGACTTTGCGTCGCCGCGGTTCTCGTGTCAGCACTTGCCCTCTGGCAGACTCGTCAGATCAGCCGCGTGCACGTCGAGCGGTTCGCAAGGCCACGTCGCGGACGCCTCCTGGTCTTCCTCGGGCTCGTCGGGGCAGGGCTTGGCCTGCTCGCCCTGGCGATGCAGCCACGCGGCAACTACGCCAACGTCTGGTCGACAACCCGCTGTGTCAGCCATCTTCGCCAGATCGCGCAGGCCGCGATCCAGTACACGATCGACACCGATGGCGTGACACCGCCGAACGCTGAGACCCTCGTGGCGGAATACGACCTGTTCCCAGAGGTCTTCGCTTGCCCGGCAGGCGACGAGGTCGCCGGCCTGCCACTCGAAGTGGGCACGACGTCCAGCTACGGGCTGTTCCTCGATCAGATATCGAGCGACTTTGCCAGCGCATCACCGGACGCCGTGGTCGGCTTCTGCATCCACGGCCATGGTTCCGCCGACGACGAAGGACAGCCGACGCAGACGATCGTGCTCTACGCGGACGGCAGCGTGAGGCCAACCGGTTACCGCGAGCTGGCGAAGCTTTTGGCTCAGCAGATGACAGCGGTGGAGTCGGAGAAGCCCTGAGCCGGGTGCAGCCCCATCCGTCATGCTGAGCGAGCGGAGCGAGTCGAAGGACCTCGCCCGGACGCGGGCGCGATGGGTGTCTTGCTGCGATGCCCTTCGGCTACGTTCGGGATGACGGAGGGGCATGCTGTGGCTCCTCTTAGCTTGCCGTCGAGCCCGCTTCGGGACCGTGGGCTGTAAGCCCGCGGCTGGGGTCTCCATGGGAGCGCTCGGGAGCGGTCGCGTCGCCCGTGGACGGTCGCGTGGTACCGTCAGCAACGCGCCATGCCGGACGAATCACCAGACGGACCCGACACGCCCGCCGCCCAGGTCCTGGGCTACGCGGGGCCGACAATGGATCGTAAGCCTTCGCTCGATGTGTGGGCCATCGTTGCCCGAGTGGCGGCAGCGCTGGTCGTCCTCGTCATCCTTGTTTGAGGGTACCGGACGCAGGGGCTCGTTCTGATCACGGCATTGGCGACGCTGCTCGCTGCCGCAGTCGCGCTCATGCGGACCACGACGATCCGTGGGGTCCGACTGATCCGCGTGCAGCGTAAGAAGACCGGGGCGAGATCAGCTCTGCTTTGCCTGATCGTCGGTCTCGCCGGGCTGGCGGCCGTGCCCCGGCTGTCGCCGGCGCTAGGCCGGTCACGGGAGGTTTCCCAGAGGATCAAATGCGCGTCCAACCTTCGGTACCTGGGACAGGTCATCCACGACTACGCGAACGCTTTCGACGGAGCCATGCCGTCCTCGCTAGACGCGCTGGCGGAAGCGATGCCACTTGACCGCGAGCGACTCATCTGTCCGAACGATCGGGCAAGAGGCCCGATGACCGGCAGCATCGTGATCGGAGCCAATTGCAGCTACCTCGTCTTCCTCGACCGCGGAGCTTTGGGCGACCCGGGAATGATGATCGGGTCTTGCGTGCCGCACCTGCACGAGGGCGACGGAGCCAACGTCCTGTTCGGGGATGGGTCGATTCGCTGGGAGCAAGACCGTGTGTTCACTTCGATGCTCGTCGGCGATCCGGAGCTTGAGCGGTAGCTGCTGACCAACTGGTCAGCGGGCCTGACGTGAGAGACGGAAGAAGTGTCCCTGGTAGCTGCGGGGCTACGGGCCCGCAGTCTGACGCGACCTGAGACCCGACCGCGGGCCGTAGCAGCTACCTGCTGGTCGGGGGCATCATCGGGCTCTTCACTCTTCAACCCATCAACGAGCCGAGCCCCGCGGCGGTCGCGGGGCTCGGGGGAAGTCGCTCGGTGGTGGCGAGCGCGGGTTGTGTCGCAGTAGCGCCGGCTACTCCTTCTTCACCTCGTACTCCGCGTCGATGACGTCGTCGTCCTCGGGCTTGGCCCGGTCGGACTCGGCCTCGGGAGCGGCACCGCCGCCTTCGGCTTCGGCCGTGGCTTCGGGTCCACCCGCTGCAGCCTGCGACGCGGCGTAGGCGGCTTCGCCGATCTTCATGACGGCCGTGTTGAGGTTGTCCAGGCTCTTCTTGAGCACGTCGGCGTCGTCCTGGTCCTTGACCTCCTTCAGACGGTTGACCGCGCTCTCGACCTCGCTGCGGACGTCGGCCGGGATCTTGTCCGAGTCCTCGCCAGTGAGCAGCTTCTCGGCACTGGCGATCGCACCGTCGGCCTGGTTGCGGAGGTCGACGACCTCGCGACGCGCCTTGTCGGCTTCGGCGTTCTGCTCGGCCTCGCGCTTCATGCGCTCGACCTCTTCGTCGCTCAAGCCGCCCGAGCCCTTGACCTCGATCGAAGCTTCCTTGCCGCTCGACTTGTCGATGGCCTTGACGCTCAGGATGCCGTTGACGTCGATGTTGAACGTCACCTCGATCTGCGGCACGCCGCGCGGCGCCGGCGGGATCTCGTTGAGGTTGAACTCGCCCAGCAGCCGGTTGTCCTTGGCGAACTCGCGCTCGCCCTGCAGGACGCGGACCGTCACGGTCGTCTGCGAGTCGGCAGCGGTGCTGAACGTCTCCGACTTGCTGGTCGGGATGGTGGTGTTCCGCTCGATGAGCTTGGTCATCACGCCGCCCAGCGTCTCGACGCCGAGGCTCAGCGGGGTCGCGTCGAGGACGAGGATGTCCTTGACGTCCCCCTTGGCGATGCCGCCCTGGACGGCCGCACCCATGGCGACGACCTCGTCGGGGTTGACGCTCTTGTTCGGCTCCTTGCCGAAGACGTCCTTGACGATCTTCTGGACGAACGGAATGCGGGTCGATCCGCCCACGAGCAGGACGTCATCGATCTCGCCCGGCTTGAGCTTGGCGTCTTCGAGCGCCTTGAGGACTGGCTCCTTGATGCGGGCCCCGAACTTGTCGATCAGGCCCTCGAAGGCCGAACGCGTGAGCGTCAGGTTGAGGTGCTTGGGACCGTTCTGGTCGGCCGTGATGAACGGCAGGTTGATGTTCGTCTCGACGTTGCTCGACAGCTCCTTCTTGGCCTTCTCGGCAGCTTCCTTGAGCCGCTGCAGGGCCATCGGGTCGTTGCGGAGGTCGATGCCCTCCTGCTTCTTGAACTCGCCGGCGAGCCAGTCGATGATCTCCTCGTCGAAGTCGTCGCCGCCGAGGTGGGTGTCGCCGGCGATGCTGAGGACTTCGAACAGCGACTCGTCGCCGTCTTTGTCGATGTCGAGGACCGAGACGTCGAACGTGCCGCCGCCGAGGTCGAAGACGAAGATCTTGCCGCTCTGCTTCTTGTCCGTGCCGAACGCGAGGGCGGCCGCCGTCGGCTCGGGGAGCACGCGGAGCACTTTGAGGCCGGCGATCTCGCCGGCCTGCTTGGTGGCCTGACGCTGGGCGTCGTTGAAGTAGGCCGGCACCGTCACGACGGCTTCGGTGACGGTCTCGCCGAGGTAGTCCTCAGCGGTCTTCTTGAGGTCGCCGAGGATGAAGGCCGAGACCTGCTCGGGCGTGAACGTCTCCTCCCGCACCTTGATCTTGACGTACTCGTCGTCGCTGCCGGTGACTTCGTACGGGACGGTCTTCTCTTCGGCCTCGATCTCGTTGTGCCGACGGCCCATGAACCGCTTGACGGAAAAGACGGTGTTCTTGGGGTTGGTGACCTGCTGGTGCCGGGCGGGCTCGCCGACGAGCCGCTCACCCTTGTCGGTGAAGGCGACGACGGACGGCGTGATGCGGTTGCCGCGGGAGTTGATGAGGACTTTGGGCTGATCGCCCTCCATGACGCTGACCACGCTGTTGGTCGTGCCCAGGTCGATTCCGATGATTTTGGCCATAGGTGGTCGTGCTTTCTTGTGGGCCGCGATCCTTGCGGCGTCGCGGTGTTGGGTTCGAGTGGAGTCGGCCGACGTGCGGCCAAGCCAGCATGAACAAAGGCCGTGCCGGAAGGAGATTCGGCTCTGACGCGTCCTGAAGCGGGTCCAGCCGCCAACCCACGCGCCCGCTGGCAGCGGCCGAATAGCCGCCTGCCACGGTGGCAGGCCTCGTCCGACCACGCCGAAACACCGCTGGGCTTAACACGCCCGTCCATCGGATCGATGTACCGTTTGTGCCGCACCAGCCACCTGCCATCGATCAAGCCGAACCCGCAGCGGATGGTGATGCCTCGCTCAAGGACATCAACGTCCTCATCATCGACGGCAATCCCGCGGAGGTGACCGCCTTTCAGACCGTCCTGGCAGGCGAAGGCGCGAAGGTGGAGATCATCTCGAATCCACGGGACGTCGTGCCGACGGCCACGCGACACGCACCCGATATCTTGATGCTCGACGCGTCAGTCGACGGGCTGGACATCGGCACGACGACACGCATTCTCTCGCGCAACCCGACGACCGCCGCCACCGCGATCATTCTGCTCGCACCGGCCGATGCCGACGCACGCGGCGTCCGCCGGCTCAAGGAGTTCGACGCGTTTGGCCTGATGCAGCGGCCGCTCACCTGCGGCGCGATCCGCAAGAGCTTCCGCAGCGCCGCCACCTTCAGCCGCGAGGCCGGACAGATGCGACGCGACGCCAGCGGCGACACCAAGGGACGATCCAAACGCGTCCGCGACTGCGGCGCGCTGCTCAAACGCGAGCTGTCGTGCCCGTTCCACTCGTTCGGCGTGCCGGTGGACTTCTACCAGCTCCGCACCGGCAAGGTCGCCAGCGACGTCGATCTCTTCGACGTGCCGACCTACGCGCCGGCCACGGCGGATGGGCGTGACTTTGTCGATTACAACCTCGCCGGCCTGATCGTGTGTCGCGAGTGTTTCTTCACGACCAACGACCCCAACTACTTCGACGACCCGGATCGCGGCGTCGCGACCGTGCAGGAACGCGGTGCCAGCCGGGCCGCCTATCGCATCGATCCCGGCACCCGCGGCAAGATCACGACCGCCGCCGGCCATCGAGGCCTGGTCGCCTTCGAGCGACTCGGCGGCGAGCCGGAAGAGTCGTTCTTCTCCTGGAACCGCTCCGAGAAGGAAGCCCTGGTCGCCTACGAGCTCGCGATTGCGACGAGCCGACTGCTCTACGAGGCCTCGCCCGTCCGCCGCAACCTGGAGCTGCTTCGCCTGGGCAACTACGAGCTTCGTCGAGCGATGCTGCGGGAGAAGACCGGAGCCCCGTTCGAGCGTGTCCTGAAGCACCGCCTCGCCGCCGCCGAGTGGCTCGGCAAGGCGTTCGCCTCGTGCAAAGGCGTTGCAATGTACAAGGCGGCGTACCAGCTCGCCGCGATCAACATCCACCTCGGCCGCGACGCGACCGCGTTCCAGTTCCTCGGCGCCCTTCGCGAGCAGACCCGCCTCTCCATCCGCGAGCAGGAAGACCCGGCCACGCTGCAGCGGTACCTGCGTCGTGCCCAGTCCATCTGGGAAGACCGCACCAGCCACCACCACGCCGAAGCCGTCGAGCTGCAGAAGGCAGCGTGAACGGTGACGCTTCTCGGCCGAAGTCACATGTTTCAGTTCCGACGAAAATGATCGGATTGTCGCACGTGGTCGATTATGCTTGGGCGTGCCTGCTCCGACCGACCGCTTCCGCGTGAGCGATCCCGAGCTCAAACCCATCGCCGCCAAGGTGCGCGAAGGCGTTCCGCTGTCGTTCGAGGACGGGCGACTGCTCGCAACGACGCGTGACTTGCACGGCGTTGGTCGGCTGGCCAATGCGATGAAGGAACGCCTGCACGGCGACGTCGCGTTCTACAACCGCAACCGCCACATCAACTACACCAACGTCTGCGCCCTGAGCTGCAAGTTCTGCAGCTTCTACCGCAAACGCGGCGAGGCCGGGGCGTACGAGATGCCCGTCGAGCAGATCGTCGCGACCGCCCAGAAGGCCTGGGATGACGGCGCGACCGAGGTTCACATCGTCGGCGGGCTGCATCCGTGGCACAAGTTCGACTACTACCTCGACTTCCTCCGCGGCATCCGTGAGGCCGCTCCGGGGCTGCACATCAAGGCGTTCACGGCGATCGAGATCGTCCACTTCAGCCGCATCGCCCGCATGTCGATCGGCGAGGTTTTGACGCAGCTTCGCAAGGCCGGCCTCGGCAGTCTCCCCGGCGGCGGTGCGGAAATCTTCGACGACCGCGTCCACGACGAGGCGTTCAAGGGCAAGGTCCGCGAGGACAAGTGGTTCGGCGTCCACCGCGCCGCCCACGATGCCGGGCTCTTCAGCAACGCGACCATGCTCTACGGCCACATCGAGGGGGCCGACGAGCGTGTCCAACACCTGATCAAGCTCCGCGACCACCAGGCCGACAGCCTGCGGGCCATGGGCCTGGACCCCGACGTCCCGCCGACCAGCGACCAGACGGCCGCCGCGATCGACGAGCAGGGCAAGAGCTGCTTCAACTGCGTCATACCCCTGTCGTTCATCCCGGAGCACAGCGAACTGGGCCACCTGCCCGGGCCGACCGGGTTGACCGACCTGCGGACGCTGGCGCTCGCCCGGCTGATGTGCAACAACATCGCCCACATCAAGGCGTTCTGGATCATGCAGTCGCTCGGCCTGTCGCAGGTCGCCCTCCGCTACGGCTGCGACGACCTCGACGGCACGGTCGTCTGGTACGACATCACCAAACGCCAGGCCGGCGGCGGGACGCAGCGTCAGGAACTTCACGTCGACACGCTCTGCCGGACGATCCGCGACGCTGGTCGCGAGCCCGTCGAGCGCGACACGCTGTATCGGCCGATCGTCCGCAATGCCGATGGTCAGATGACGGGGCAACCGGGTCCGGGTGTCGTCGAGGTGCCCGACGTCGCACCGGCGCATTCGGGTGCGTGATTCATGATCCGATTGATCGGTCGTCCGACGTGCGTCCGTCGAGGGAATGGTCGGTGCATCAACTCTGTTTAGCGGTGATTCGTTCACGCGACGCACTTTTGCGCATGCTTCAGACTCACCCGACCACGCTTGCCAGATCGCGGCGCATCGCTTGAGCAGCGTGTGCGATCGATTGCTTCCAGTCGCCAGAACGCTCCGTCGGGTAGAGCACGCTGCGACTGGCACTCACGATCGCGCCGGGCGTCCCTTCCGCGAACGCCGCCTTCGCGGTTTCGGCGGTGCCGCCCTGGGTGCCGTAGCCGGGGAGCAGGAAGAACGACCGCGGCAGTCGCTTGCGGAGCGACGCCATCGTGTGCGGTTGCGTCGCGCCGACGACCGCGTTGATGAAGCTCAGCCCGTCCTCCGAGTTTCCGGCGGTCATCTTGAAGAGCTCGTCGGCCAACATCTCGCTCCAGGTCCGGCCGTCCTGCAGCACGACGTCCTGCAAGTCGGCGCTGCCGGGGTTGCTCGTGCGGACGAGGACGAACAAGCCCTTGCCGTGATCGGCGGCGACCTCGCCGAAGGAGTCGAGCGTGTCGAGGCCGAGCATCGGGTTGACCGTGAGCGCATCTGGCGTGTCGGCATCGTCGGCCGGGTGCGGGCCGAGGTGTCCAGCGGCGTAGGCGGCGCTGGTCGCACCGATGTCGCCGCGCTTGGCGTCGCCGATGACGAGCAGGCCTTTCTGCTTGGCCTCGCCGATCAGCTCGAAGTACGCCTCGACGCCGTCCGCGTGGTAGCGCTCGAAGTAGGCCGACTGAAACTTCACACACGCCGCCACGTCGGCCACGGCGTCGAGGACGCCCGTCGTGAACTCGTAGAAGCTGTCGACGATCGCTCGCGGATCGTCGCTCGTCGGCCGAATCGCCTCGGGAAACCGCTCCGGCATCGGATCGATCCCGACGCAGACGCGTGACGACTTGTCCCGAACGGCAGCGAGGAGGTCGTGAGCAAAGGTCATCGGCGGGCAGTCAGGGAAACGCAAAGGCGCAAAGAGGCAAAGAGGCGCAAAGTCAGAAGAAGTGCGAACCCGTCGCACCCTATCCGCTTCACCTTTGCGGCACTTTGCTTCTTTGCGTCATTGCGTTGTCCCTGACGGGTCGCCCCCGCTATTGCCAGTCCATGCCGAGCGCTTCAGCGAAGAAGGCGTACGTCTCTGCGAGTTCTTCCAGCGCCTTGGCCAGCGGCTTGCCGGCGCCGTGGCCGGTGCCGACGTCGTAGCGGAGCAGGATTGGCCCGGCCGCGTCCGGGTTGGCGGCCTGCATGGCGGCGACCCACTTCAGACTGTGGGCGGGGACCACCCGGTCGTCGCCGTCGCCGGTGGTCACCAGCACGGGCGGCAGGTCGTCCAACAACCGGGCGTTGTTCAGCGGGCTGTAGGCCATCAGGTACTCGAACGCCTCGGCGTCCTCATCCGGATTGCCGTACTCGACCGTCCAGAACCGACCGGTGCCGAACGTGTGATACCTCAGCATGTCCGTCACCGGCACGGCCGAGTGGATGGCGCCGAAGAGTTCCGGCCGCTGAATGACGACGGCCGCGGTGAGCAGGCCGCCGTTGCTGCCGCCCTGGATCGCGAGCTTGTCTGCCGAGGTGAAGCCTTCGTCGATCAGGTACTCGGCCGCTGAGATGAAGTCGTCGAAGACGTTCTGCTTGTTCGCCAGCTTGCCGGCCTCGTGCCAGGCCGGCCCGTACTCGCCACCGCCGCGAAGGTTGGCGACCGCATACACGCCGCTCTGCTCAAGCCACGCGAGTCGAGCGCTGCTGAAGCCGGGCGTCAGGCTGACGTTGAACCCGCCGTAGCCGTAGAGGATCGTCGGTGCATCGCCGTCGGGCTGCAGGCCCTTCTTGTGCGTGATGAACATCGGCACCTGCGTGCCGTCCTTGCTCGTGTAGAAGACCTGCGAGGTCACGTACGCGTCCGGGTCGAACCCGGCCGGGCTGTTGTCGGCGATCTTGGTCAGTTGGCCCGTCGCCAGCTCATAGCGGAATGGCGTGGTCGGGTACGTGTAGCTGGTGAAGCCGAAGTGAATGTCGCCGTACGCGGCGTCCGCGTCGATGCCGGCGACGGTGCCGACGGTCGGCAGCTCGATGACCTTCATGTCGCCGCCTTCGAGGTCGTAGTGGAGCAGCTCGCTGCGGGCGTCCTTCATCAGCTCGACGACGTAGCGATCGCCCGCCCGAACGACGGCTTCGATCTGCGTGCCGGGCTCCGTCGGCTCGTCGATGAGCGTTACCCAGTTCTCGGGCTCCGGATTGGCCGGGTCGACGCGGACGAGCTTTCCGGCCGGGGCATCGCGATTGGTCAAGATGACGAGCATCGGCTTGTCGCCCTCATCGGTGGTGACGGTCGGATCATCGACGACGCTGTACTCAGCAACGCCCGGCTCGAAGAGCAGTTCGAACTCGCCGGCTTCACCCGGATTGCAGCAGGCGTCGCGCACGTGCAGGCCGCTGCGGCGATCGGTGCCGCGGTAGACGTAGACGACCAGGAACTGCCCGTCATTCGTCTTGAACGGGAAGAGCCCAAGCTCCGGATCATCCGGCCTGGCGAAGACCTCCGTGTCCTGCTCGGGGTCGGTGTCGAGGTCGTGCCAGTAGATCGTCTGGTTCAGCCGGGCCCCGTCGACGTCGGCCGCGTCGGGGTACTTCGAGTACCAGAAGCCGCGTCCGGTTCGGTGCCACGCGATGCCGCTGAACCGCATGTCGGTGAGCACCTCGTCGTAGTGCTCGCCGAGCTTGCCCGGGCGGAGGTCCATGAGCTTGATGGTGCGGTTGTCGCTGCCGCCTTCGCTGATGCCGTAGGCGATCGTGGTGCCGTCAGGCGACGCCCAGGTGCCAGCGAGCGCGGTGGTGCCGTCGTCGGACCAGCTGTTGGGGTCGAGCAACGGAACCGTCTCGCCGTCGGTGGCCGGGCCGGCGATGTGGAGGACGCTGTGGTTCTGCAGGCCGGTGTTCTTGGAGACGAACGTCTGGATCCCGCGGCCTTCGATGCCGGTGCCGTCCGTGTCGGGCTTGCCGACGCGAGAGGGCAAGCTGGTTCGCGGGTAATCGATCAGCGTGTTGAGCCGGGCGTTGATCGTCTCGACAAGGTCAGCGTTGACGTACGACGTGAACAGCGTGTTCTGGGCATCGATGAACGACCGCGTCTCGTCCGCTGCGGCGTCTTCGAGCCACCGGAACGGGTCGGCGACGACGGTGCCGTGGAAGTCGGTCGAGGCGTCGCCCTGCCGGGCCTCGGGGTAGCCGTTGTCGGCGAGAAGCGCGGGCGAGATGGCCATGGTGCAACAGGCGGCGAGGAAGAGCTGTCTCATGAGGAGGCGTTCGAAGAGGTGAAGGACGCTACGGCCATGCCGGGAGGCGGGTTGAGTTGCAGGCATTCCCGGGGGATCAGTAGCGGCCGCTCCTACCGTGCGGCCCGACCCGCCCCTTTGCCTTCGTTTGTCAGTCCGATTGCCGACCGTCTCGCCGCCGCTGCACCGCGTCGGCAGCCGTACATGGTTCGGCGGAACTACGCCTACGAGCTCAAAAGCTCGGCGACGTTCCCACTGGCGGCAGCGCTGGCGGAGGGGACGTTCACCGGCGTCGTGGCCAGCAAGTACTTCGACGGCGGTCCGCTGCTGATCGCCGTCATCACAGCCGCCCCGATGTTCGGCAATATCCTGGCGTTGCTCTGGAGCGAGCTGGCTGAGAGCCGACGCAAGGTGCCGTTCATCAACTTGCTCCAGATCGGGCTGGTCGTATCGATGGCCGCGGTCGGGCTGACGGTCTTTCTGCCGATCGAGGGCGGTGTGGCGGGTTGGACCTTCGCGGGGCTGATCATCGTCGCACGCGTCATCGCCAGCGGCATCGTCACGCTGCGGTCAGCAGTCTGGCGACTCAACTACCCGCGCGCCATCCGCGGCCAGGTCATCGGACGCATCAACGGGCTGTACAACTTCGTCCTCGCGGTCGTCACGCTCGCGGCGGCGCTGGCGATGGACAAGCGGCCGGCGAGCTTTGCGATCATCTATCCGGTCGTCGCCGTCATCTCGCTGTTTGGCGTTCTGCAGTACAGCCGGATCCGCGTGCGTGGCGAGACGACCTTGCTCAAACGTGCTCGGCTCGTCCCGACCGCTGCGCGGCCGTCGATGTTCCTCGGCTCGAGCGGCGCGCTTCACCTGGACTACGCCCGCGTTATGCGCAGCCGTGTCGCGGGCTCGGCCGTCGGGCGTCTTGGCAAACGCATCCGCGACGCCTTTCGACTGCTGCGCGAGGACCGCATCTTCCGGGCGTACCAGTGGTGGCAGTTCGTGCTCGGTTCGAGCTTCATGCTCATGTTCCCGACGTTGATCCACGTGATCAGCAGCGAGATGACCGACCCCGACACGCAGTACGTGCTGGCGATCTTCGTCGTGAACGTCATTCCACTGGTCACGACCACCGTTCTCATGCAGGCGTGGGCACCGGTGTTCGATCGCACGGACATTCTCACGTTCCGTGTGCTTCTGGGCGTTACGGCGTGCCTGGCGCACTCGCTCATTTTGCTCGGTGCGGCGACGGATCAGCTCTGGCTCGTCGCGATCGGCATGTTCGCCGTCGGCACCAGCTTCGGCGGCGGGCAGCTGGCGTGGCAGCTCGGGCAGAACAGCTTCGCGACCAAGGGCAACATCGGCACGTACATGGGCCTTCACGTCATGCTGACGGGACTGCGTGGCATGTTCGTCCCGTTCACCGGCGTGCTGATCTACCGCGGCCTGGGGTGGTACGACCAACGCATCGGCTGGTCCGAAGACGGCGGCACGCCGCTGGGGCGATGGCTGTTCGCGGTGTCGGTTGGGCTATCGCTCTGGGCACTCTTCGGTTTCTTCGCGACGAGGCGTCGGTACCGACAAGCCCTCAACGAACGCGACGAGGAAGAGCCGAGCACGCGCGTCGTCCGGGAGTCGTGACGTTGACGTTGCGTCGAGTCGCTAGTCTCAGGACGCACGATGACGCGCGATCGGGGATCACGAAGGTGGAGAGGACCGGTCCTTCGTGTCGGTCTGATCGCCGTGGCTTGCGTGGTGGTCTTGGTGCGACTGACGTGCGGCCCGGCGCAGGACGCGTCGCGGTGGGACCGACAGACCGCAGCGATCTCGATGCAAGCCGGGGACCTCGTCGCGACCGTCGATGAGCACACGACACCGGTTCGACCCTTTGGAATCGACTTCGCTCCAAGCGCACTCGACGAAGCAGACGGGTTCACGCAGTCATGGCTCGACGCCCATGGCGGACAGGCCGTTCTGATGCTGCCCGCCGTGCCGACGCGTGACGAAGACGACATGCTTCTGGCTTATCTCGCAAGCGTCGACACGGGGCCGACCTTGAACGAGGCGTTGGTCGAGGCCGGGCTCGCGTTTGCAGATCGCCGGGTCGACCATCCGTACGCCTCGACGCTCATCGCCGCCGAGCGAGAGGCGATTCGGACCAAGGCCGGGGTCTGGTCGTCGCTGCCGGATGATCCGCCGATGCCCGAGTGGCGACGCGTCTGGGGTGACCAGCAAAAAGGCCGTCACCCGACAAGCGAGTGACGACCTCGTTAAGGAGAGTCGAGTTGGCTACGCCGAGTGCCGCATCGGCGTGGGCGGCGTTCGGACGGCCGGGCCGATGCGTGTCGGCCGGTGGATCGGCTCGGACTCACCGACGCCTGCCGAGACGGGCGACTGCTCGGGCGAGCCGCTTCGCGGGTGGGCCGCGTCGTACGCCTCCTTCATCCGGTCGGTCGTCAGGTGCGTGTAGACCTGTGTCGTCGACAGACTCTGGTGGCCCAGCAGCTCCTGCACACTCCGCAGGTCGGCACCGTTGTTGAGCAGGTGCGTCGCGAACGAGTGACGCAGCGTGTGCGGACTGATGCCCGGATCGAGGCCGACCATCTGAAGGTACTTGTCGAGCTTGCGACGGACCGAACGCGTCGACAGCGGCTCGCCGTGCTTGTTGAGGAAGATGCGACTGTCCGCCGTGACGCCGGACGTGGCGGTCGGGTCGTCGGGGTTGATGTCGCGCATCTGCAGGTAGTGCCGGACGGCCAGAATCGCCTGGCTGCCGATGGGCGTGAGGCGGTCCTTTCGTCCCTTGCCGCAGACACGGAGGATGCCCTCGTCCAGGTCGATGTCGCTCATGCCCAGCTCGACGAGTTCGCTGACGCGAATGCCGCTGGAGTAGAGGACTTCGAGCATCGCCTTGTCACGCGAGCCGAGCAGCTCGGTGTCGTCGGGCGCATCCAAGAGACGTTGGACCTCGTCGAGGTCGAGGCACTTGGGCAGCCGCTTCTCCTGCTTGGGCGTGCGGATGCCGACCATCGGCGAGACCTCGCAGGAGCCACGCTTGATGAGGAACTTGTAGAAGCTCCGCATCGTCGCCAGCTTTCGGGCGGTGGTGCTCTTGGTGTAGTTCTGGGCGTGCAGGTAGCTCAGGAAATCGCGGACGGTTTCCTGCGACGCGAACTTGAGCCGGTCGTCGACTGGCGTCTCGTCGGCAAGCCTCGCGTCGCCGCCGTAGCTCATGCCGATTTCGCCGGCGACGAACTGCGTGAACTGGGCGAGGTCGGCGCCGTAGCTGCGGACGGTGTAGTCGCTGAAGTGTCGCTCGTTCTCGAGGTAGTCGAGGAACGCCAGCACGCACGGCGGCTTGTCGGAGGCCTCGTCGTCGCTGCCGGCGGGAAGCTCAGCGTTAGTGACGGGCGGCACCGGCAGCGTGTCGGCCGGGGCGGGGCGTGAGGGTTGGTCGAGGTCGGACGGTTGGCCCGAAGGGTTCGTCTGGCCCGTCGGGGCCTGGGGGTTCATCGGTGGCATGTCGCGAGTCCAGTGCCGACGTCGCGTCGGCGGGCTCGTCGATCGGTGGGCATCAACCGCCGTTCCGTTGACCCGTTGGCCAAGGTCGGTGCGGCACGTCGCGGGACAGATCCACGTCCACGCGGCGAGACGACGTCTCGAACAGGCACGAAGTCCACTCCGAACATCGGAATCGCTTCGCCCGCTTCCCGTGCCCGTCTCGTCGGCCCGGCAAGCATCTTGCGACCTTCCAGCTGCTTCACAGTGTGGAGCGGCTCGATAAATCGCCTCATGCTGCCTTCTTCGGCATCAGGTCCCCTAATTCTTTGACGAGATGTCCGCCCATTTGATGACCCAGTGTCGCAGCGTCGAACCAGTCGAACGGCAGCGACGGATCGGCCACCATCTCAGACAGCGATAACAGCACTTCGCTCTCGCTGCCGGTCTCGTAGCTGAGGCGGTACGAATGCCCCTGTTTGTCGAGCTTCAGCACGTGCTCACGTCGCTCCGGCGCAAAAGCGTCGTCGGAATCGGGTACGACTGAACTGGGAGATTCGGGGTGCATGTTGCTCCTTCCGACGCGATGTCGGCTCATCCGAAGCGTCGTCTAGCGAAGTCGAAAACTTGAGGTCGTGATCCGGCGGCTGTGCGACTTCAGTCGCACTGTCCGGACCACTACAACTATCGGACCGCAACAGCGACCTGACGCCTCGTCAGCTCGTCCATCAGACCCGAAAGCAGCGCGTGATATACGAAACTGCTGTACCGATCGGCCACCAGAAACACGTAGCGGTCGCCCGACGGTCCGGACGGGTCGAATCGACCACTCGCGTACTGCTGAGCTGCACGACGGACCGAGCCGTCACGTGCGTCGAACACGCCGACCTGCTGGATCATCTGCCGCCCCGCCGCACTCGGTGACGGCAGCGCGACCTCGGCGGTGTTGGCCGAGGCGGTACGGGTCAGACCGCGGACGGCGTCGGCGTCGGGAAGCGACACCGGACGAAGCAAGCTGCCCCGCGCAGGGAACACCTGGATCGCCGCCGCCATCGTCGGCGGGTCGTACGGGTTGTAGAGCGTCACCGACGGCACGACGAGGGCGTCCGCCCCGAGCAGCTCGCACACCGCGGCCGCGTCGGCGGGACTCGTGATGCCGTTGATGCCCAGAAGCAAATACGCCTCGGCCACGCGGTTCACCGGCAGCGCCGTGATGCCGCCGACGGCCTGAAGGTTCTTGAACAGCAAGTCCGCCTGCAGCAGCGGATCGACTCCGGCCTCACCCGAGAGGTTCACCGCCGGAGCGACAGCCCAGACCTGCGCGGGCGTCGCGGGTGGCAGAGCGATCGAACGCTCGATGCCGTACCGATTCTGCTGACAACCGCCGGTCATGAGACCGGCGGCGAGTAGCGAGAGCACCAACTTCCATTGCCGCATCGTCGACGTCCTGTCGCTGGCGGGTATGCGCGTCCGCCCCCATCCGTGCGGGCGGCTCGTCCGAATCACTTATCGGACGACAGCGAGTCTCGACTTCAGTCTCAGTCGATCGTGCTGTTGCCCGTGTTGGCAAAGGGCGGCGTCGTGCTGGCCTTGGGCTGGGCTGGCGTCGGGGGACGCGTGGCCATGCGGCTCAGGTTCGTCGCATCGGCCCGGGCGCTCCAGACGCACTCGGTCCCGCCGCGATCGCTCACGAAGAACACGCGGCCGCTGTCCGCCCAGGAAGGCGTGGCATACGTGCCCTTGCCGTCGGTGATGCGGTGACGATTCGTGCCGTCGGCATCG
>JBCDKH010000063.1 GCA_038746835.1 Planctomycetota bacterium
CGATGCACAAGACGGTTGTCCTCAACGTCGTCGGCCTCACGCAATCGCTGATTGGCGAGCACACGCAGAATCTTCGCGAATTCAGGGATAACGGGTACGTTTCGACCATTCGCCCAGCTCTGCCAGCGGTGACGACGACGGCGCAGACGAACTACCTGACCGGCACCACGCCCAGCGAGCACGGCATCATCGGCAACGGCTGGTACTTCCGCGACACGCAGGAGATTCGCCTCTGGCAGCAGGCCGACGGGCTGGTGCAGACGCCTCGCCTGTGGGATGAGGCCCGGCAGCGCGACGCCGGCTTCACGTGCGCCAACCTCTTCTGGTGGTACGCCATGTACTGCGGTGCCGACTACACCATCACGCCCAGGCCCATGTACCCGGCCGACGGGCGAAAGGTGCCGGACGTCTGGACGCACCCGGGCACCCTGCGTGACGAGCTGCAGGCGGAACTGGGGCAGTTTCCTTTGTTCAAGTTCTGGGGCCCGGCCGCGGGGATCGAGTGCAGCGACTGGATCGCGCGGGCGGCCATGCGGGTCGACGAGCGGTTCGATCCGACGCTGACGCTCGTCTACCTGCCGCATCTCGACTACGTGCTGCAGAAAGAAGGTCCCAAAGTCAAGGAAAATGGCACGCTCCAGCACGAGCTCCACGCGATCGACGCCGTTGTCGGCCGGCTCATCGAGCACTTCCGCGGACGCGGAGCACGCGTCGTCATCCTGAGCGAGTACGACATCTCGCCCGTCGACACGCCGGTGCACCTGAATCGCGTGCTGCGGGACGCCGGCTACCTGACTGTTCGGAACGAGCTCGGTACCGAGCGCCTCGACGCCGGGGCCAGCCGGGCGTTTGCCGTCGCGGATCATCAGGTGGCCCACGTTTACGTCCGCGACGGACGGGACCGATCGGCGGTAGCCGGCCTGCTGGCGAAGACGCCCGGCGTGGCACAGGTGCTGGCCGGTGCCGATCGCGGCGGGCTCGATCACCCACGCAGCGGCGAGATCGTCTGCCTGGCCGAGCCCGGCTGCTGGTTCACCTACTACTTCTGGCACGACGACGCCCTGGCTCCGGACTACGCGAGAACCGTCGATATTCACCGGAAACCGGGGTACGACCCGGTCGAGCTGTTCCTGGCCGACGGTGCCAAGCCGCGGCTGCTCGCGAAGCTGGCGGCGCGCAAGCTCGGCTTCCGCAACCTGCTCGACGTCACGCCGCTGGACGCGACCCTCGTCAAGGGAAGCCACGGCCTCGCCGACGTCTTGCCCGACCAGGGCCCGCTGCTCATGTCCGATCTTGGCCCAGCAGACGAGTCGATCGACAGCACCGACGTGCGGGACGTCATCCTGAACAGCGTGTTCAGCCCACCTTCTTGAGCTTCGGATCCAACGCGTCGCGAAGCGCCTCGCCGATAAGGATGTAAGCGAAGACGGTCAGGAAGATCGCGAGGCCGGGGAAGGTCGCGATCCACCAGTTGAAGCCCGTGCCACCCGTGCGTGCCTGGTTGAGTAACTGGCCCCACGACGGATCTTTGGCTTCTAGGCCGAGGCCGAGGAAGCTGAGGATGCTCTCGAGCAGGATCGCTCCGGCGATGCCGAAGCTGGCGTTGACCAGGACCGGTGCCACGCCGTTAGGCAAGATGTGGCGGAAGAGAATGCGTGGAACAGGGAGACCGACCGCGTTGGCGGCTTGAACGAAGTCCTGCTTGCGCAGCTTTAGGAACTCGGCGCGAATGAAGCGCGCGTCGCTCGTCCAACTGATGAGCCCGATGACGGTCATCATCACGAAGATGTCCTTCCGACCGATGATGACGGTGACGATCAGCAGCACGATCAGTCGTGGGACGGCCTCGAGAATCTCGATGCCGCGCATCAGCAGCAGATCGGTCCAGCCGGCGGCATAGCCCATGACGGCACCGACTGTAACGCCGACAAGCGTGCTGATGCCCGTTGCGACGAATCCGATCGCGAGGGCGATCCGCGTCGCCCAGATCATTCGGCTCAGCAGGTCTTCGCCGAAGACGGTGGTTCCGAGCCAGTGGTAGCTGCCGATCGATTTGCGGGTGACGTCGGGATACCTGTTGTCATCGGCACCGATGGACCAGGTGGGCGGCGTGCGGGCGATGCCGGGTTGATCCCGCAGGCGATCGTTCGGGCTGTACGGAATCGGGGCGAAAACCGCGCGCTGGTACCGACCGTCGGCGAGACCCTCGCGGTACTCCTCGAACACCACGTTCTCAGGCGGGTCGGCGTAGAGCAGGCCGCTCACCCCCGCCGTCGCGACGATCCCAAGCATGATCAGCAAGGCGTGCCCGAAACGGAACGCCACGAATCGGCGGCTGACGGTCAGAACGACCACGCCCAGGAGACACAAGACGAGCGTCACGTCCAACGCTGTCACCGTTCGTAAGAGGGGAGACGACCATGTGCCGTCTGCGGCCTTGATCGCGTAGGGCTGACTGTTAGCAAGGAACGGCGCGAAGACGGCGAGCAGGACAAGCGTGGACACCCACGCAGCACCGATCCGCGCACCGGTGTGGCCGAAAGTGTCAACCAGGGCTTGGTGCAGCGGGCTTCGCTGCGGTCTCTTCAGTGATCGATCAGCGTCCCCTTCCGACGTGTCGTCCGCGAGACTCCCTTGTGCATCCGCTGGCGAGACAGCGGCTCCGAACGCTCCGTGCTGGTTGTCATGTGATCCCGACTGCTGCTGGGTCATGCCGAGCTCCCGCCGCTGTAGGAGACGCGTGGGTCCGCGACGACGTAGGCAATGTCAGCGAGGAGATAAGCGACCAGCTTGAGAAGAATCGTGAACAACGTGACGGTCAGGAATAGCTCGATGTCGTTGTTTTTCAGCGACTCGATGACCAAGCGACCCATGCCATTGATGCCGAAGATCGTTTCGATCACGATTGACCCGGTGATGATCACTGGCAGCAACGCCGCGAGGAACGTGATAACGGGAATGAGCGCGGTTCGAAAGCCGTGGCGAAGCAGCACCGTGTTGGGAGCAAGCCCTTTGGCTCGTGCCGTCCGGATGTAGTCGGCCCCGAGCACTTCGAGCATGCTGCCACGCGTCAGCTTCGAGAGGTAGGCGAACTGGGCATAGGTGAGACAGACCACGGGCAACGCGATGTGCCAGATCGAGTCGAGGAGGAAACCTCGTTGGAAGCCGGCCTCTCCCGCAAAGCGTGGGAAAAAGGGAAAACTGTCGCTGCGCAGGTCGGTCGTCCCGCCCGTCGGGAACCAGTTGATGTATTGGTCGTTTGCGAAGTAGCCGATCGCCATCACTCCCACCCAGATCACCGGAATGCTGAAGAGTGCGAGCAGCACGCCTCCAGTACCCCAGTCCTGCCACGCGCCGCGGTGCTTGGCAGACCAGATGCCGGTGATGAGGCTAATGGCGACAGCAGTCGGTATGCTGATGAGCTGCAGAATCAGCGTGATTGGCAACGCCTCTTTGATGATGTCCCAGTTCGGCCGACTCTGCCGGATGCTGTTGCCGAGATCCGGCGTTTTGATGGGCAGCTTGTCCCAGCGGATGTCGCCGCTCATGGGAGAGAAGTTCTGCTCATCTTCCAGTTCGGTGAGTCGCTCCTTGACGGAATCGCGAAGCGTTTGGATCGCTTGGATGCGCTCGTCGGACGGCGTGTCCTGATCATTGCGTGCTGCCACGAGGTCGGGGTTCGCCGCCTCAACCTCGGCCTCGACTTCGGACTCGATGCGCTCTCTGAAAGCGCGCAACTCTGCTCGTTGCTCGACGACCGCCGGATCGTCGTACTTCCAGGTTTGCAAACCGATCGGCGAGACGTTGTTGACCCACCGTGCCCACTTCTCCGGTCCACTTGCATCGAGTCCGTACCGCGCATTGAGGTAGGCTTCGCGCTCCTCGCGAGCTGCGGGGTTCATTTCGCCCGTCGGCGGTAGCAGACTCTCGACCACGTCGATCGGCGCGAGCTCCATGATCATCACGACGAGGAACGTCGCCCCGAGCAGCGTCGGAATGAACAGGAGGATGCGCCGGGCGAGGTAGCCGATCATCGTGGGAGCGGTTGGTTGTGGTCCTGGCTCACGACTATTCGGCGAATCGTTGCTGCCCTTGGGGAATAAACCACGGAATGATGCCGGAGTTGAGCGGCTCCCAATTCAGCCCAACGGTGCTCTTGTCCACGCCCTGCACACGCTGATTGACCGCTCGCAACTGTTGCCGGAAGAACAGGAACGTGTATGGCTGGTCCTCGTGGAGGACGGCGTGGACCTCGTTCCAGAGCTTCATCCGTGCGTCGCGATCAATCGTTGTCCGAGCCTCGTCGATGAGGGCGTCGAGCTCTGGATTCGCGTAGTTTGTGCGATTGTCGCCTTGCCCGGCGGCCTGCGAGGAGTGGAAAATCTGGTACGGGTCGCTCTCGACCGTGCTGCTCCATCCGAGCGTGATCGCCTCGAAGTTGCCGGCGTTGAGGCGGTCAACGAGGACGGGCCAGTCGAGTCGCTCGGGCTCCATGATCACGCCACCGCGGGCAAAGTTGTCGCGCATGAACAGCACGACCTTTTCCCAGAGATCACTTGTTCCTGGGTAAATCAACTTGAAGCGGAAGGGGTTGCCCTGTTCGTCTTCGATGACGCCATCGCCGTCGCGATCTTCCCATCCGAGTTCGGCCAGAATCTCCCGGCCGCGCTCCGGGTCGTAGGGCCACGGCTCGATGTCGGGATTCGACTGCGGGTTGCTCGGGATGAATGGACCGCTGGCCGTCTGCGCGTAGCCGAGGAACAACTCTTCGGCCATGCGGTCGCGGTCCAGCATGAGCGTCATCGCCTGCCGGACACGCTTGTCGGCAAACTTCGTTGGCTCCGGATCCTCGCCTTCGGTTCGAACGGCTTGGTTCCAGCCGATGTAGAGGTAGCCGCTGTAAGCGCTCGTGTACTCGATGTAGTTCGTGAACTCCTGGGCCGACTCGTCATTGCGGAGAGTCGTGTACTGCTCGGGGTTGACGCGGAGGATGTCGACGTCCTGGTTGGTGTAATTCACCATTCGGGCGACGTCTTCCTGGACCTCGTCGAAGATCATGCGTTCAAATGTGCCAGGTGTGCCCCAGTAGCGCTCGTTTCGGACGAGCACCACGCCTTCGCCCGTCGGCGTCCAACCATCGGGGCCTGCTTCGAGCTTGTACGGCCCGCTTCCGAGCATGAGGGCGACGTGCTCATTGAACTGCCCTGGGGTGTACTGCTCATAAAAGTGCTCGGCGAGAATCGGAACGCCGGCGACCGACTCGAAGTTGTTGAACTTCGGCTCGTTGAACGTGAACTTCACGGTCAGCTCGTCGACCTTTTCGACCTTTTCGACCGTCGTCAGAAAGCTACGAACTCGGTCGGCTTGCACCTCAGGATTCTTGATCCAATCGAACGTGAAGATGACATCGTCGGCGTCGAGCGGCTGGCCATCACTGAAATTGACGCCCTTGCGAAGCTTGAAAGTCATCTCTAAGCCGTCCTCGCTGATCTGCCAGCCGCGGGCCAATCGCGGAAGGAACTCGAGGGTGTACGGGTCGCGCGTCGCCAACGTCTCCATCACCAAGAGCTCGACCCAGTTCTGGTAGACGTCGCCGCTGACGAATGGCGTGAGTCGTCCGATCTTCGTCCCGAAGCCGTCGCGGAACCAGCCGCCGCGGGCGAACTGGGAATCGGTCTCGACCTCCTTGAGCTGGTAAAACGGATCGCTTTCGCCTGTCCTGCCGACGCCACGCTCGATCAGGTTGGCGGTTCCGTTTCCATCAACTCCTCCGCCGGGCGAGAATGCGATGCCACTTTCGCGGAGTTCAGTGAGCGACTCATCGAGATCGCGCAGCCCGTTGCGGATTTGGCTCAGATCGGTTGCGAGCGCGGTGTTGTCCTGCCTTAGGTCACGGATGTTGTCGTACTGGCGGTCGAACTGAACCATCGCCAACACAACGACGATGATCAAGGCGATCATCAGGCCGAACAGGAAGAAGTCCTTGACGCTGAAGCGGTTTTCCATGGCGTTCCGGAACGGTACGTGCGACGTGCTTCGCCGGTTTCAGCGATGCTCCAAACACTCAGAGCTTGGCACCCTCGCGTTTGGGGTCGAAGAGGTCGCGCAGGCCATCGCCGAGGAAGTTGAGGCTCAGGAGCGTAACCGCCAAGAGCAGGCAGGGAAACAGCAGTTGCCACCAGGCACTGTCGAATGGGTCGAATGCGGGCCTGAGCCCAGCGTTGGCGAGGCTGCCCCAGGACGGCAGTGGGGCTACGACGCCGATGCCGAGGAAGCTCAGGAAGCTTTCCTGCAGGATCGCTTGCGGGATGGTCAGCGTCGCGTAGACCAGGATCGGGCCGATGAGGTTCGGCAGCAGGTGGCGCAGGAAGACGCGTCCCGGGCCAACGCCGCCGGCACGGGCGGCCTCAATGAAGGGCTGGGCGCGGAGGCTCAGCACCTGGCCACGGACCACGCGGGCCATCGTCAGCCAGCTGACCAGGCCGATTGCGAGGAACATGACGGTCAGCGAGGCCGCCATGCCGGGGCGTTCAAAGCCGAGGTCGTCGAAGATGCCTTCGGTCGGACGTTCGAGGCCGACCTTGAAGAGGATGACCAGCAGGATGTACGGCAGGCCGTAGATGATGTCGACGATGCGCATGAGGGTCGCGTCGACCTTGCCGCCGGCATATCCCGCGATCAGGCCCACGCCCACGCCGAGGAAGACGCTGATCGCCGCCGATGCCACGCCGACCGCGAGCGAGATGACCCCGCCGAGCAGCGATCGCCCGAGCACGCTCCGGCCGTCGGCGTCGTAGCCCATCAGACCCGGCACGTTGCCCTCGGGACCCTCGTTGATCCCGCCGACAAAGGCCTGGTCGTAGAAGAGGTCCGACGAGTCCATCAGCACGGTCCACGGCATCGTGCCGAGGCAGAAGAGCGTGATGACCAGCAAGACGCCTCCGCCCACGAGCACGCGCGGCGATCGCAGCACCTGACGCCACAGCGCATCCGGCGGCGGCGAGCGACGCGCTGCCATGTCGATCACGCCCGGCTTGTCGTCCGTGCTGATCTGGTCGGTGGACGCCTGAGTCACTTGCCGCCCTCCGTCAGGCTGATGCGCGGGTCGACGATGCCGTAGAGCACGTCGACGACGAGGTTCAGCGACAGGAGGAGCACGCTGTAGACCATCACCGTGCCGAGGATCAGCGGCTGGTCGCGAGCCGTCACGCTGTTGATGAAGAACGTGCCCAGGCCCGGCAGTTTGAAGATGGTTTCGACGATGAAAGAGCCCACGAGGATGTTCGCCGTCGCCGGGCCGAGGAAGGACAGGACCGGCAGAAGGCCGTTGCGGAGGGCGTGTTTGAAGATGACGCGGAGTCGGCCGACGCCCTTGGCCCGAGCGGTGCGGATGTAGTCGTTGCCGAGGACGTCGATCATGCTGACGCGTGTCAGCCGCGTGATGTACGCCATCGGCAGCAGGCTCAGCGCGAGCGCTGGAAGCAGCATGTGCCGCAGGTAGTCCGGAATGGCGGCGAAGAAGAGCTGAACCTGCTGGCCGAAGCTGAGGTTCCACTCGTACGTCACCTGCCCGTCTTCGGCGACGACGGTTTCACGAAGCCCGGGATCGAGGTCGAGGTAGGCATCCGGCTGCGAGAAGCCGGGCGGCCAGCCGCCCAGCGGGAGCAGTTCGAGCCCATAGGCGAAGGAACTGAGCAGCGTGACCGCGACAACGAAGCTCGGCACGCTCACGCCGATGAGCGCAATGGAGAGCGACACGAAGTCGAGCACGCCGTCACGCCGGACGGCGGCGAGCGTCCCGATGGCGATGCCGACGCCCGTCGCGATGACGATGGCCAGGCCTCCGACAGCGAGCGAGACGGGAAGCGTGTCGGCGATGATCTGGCCGACGGTCTTGTCGCGAACGGAGAAGCTCGGCCCGAACTCGCCCCGGAGCAGGTTCACCGGATAGGTCGTGAGGAAGTCCCAGCTGCTGGTGACGTTGAATCGCTCGCGAAGCTCCTGGACGCGCTGCGGGTCGTTGCCTTCGGTCTGCGCGCTGAACGGATCGCCCGGCGCGACCCAGGCCAGGGCGAAGGTGATCAGGTAGATCGCGGCGAGGATGAGCGGGAACTGCAGAACCCGTATCGCGATGAATCGCAGCATGTGAGAAGAAGACGAGCCCTGAGCGTGAGCGTGGGGTTCTGCACGAACGACCGGAGCCCCGCGTTCACGCTCGGGGCTCGTTGTCCCGTTGAATCACTCCGCAGAAGCCGTCTGGTTGCCGGAGGCGCCCGGTCCCGTGGACCGCGGCGTCTCGACGTTCTGCAGCATCACCATGTTCCGAGCGTTTTCGGGAATGCCCGTGACGGCGGGGTTCTTGATGAACGTGTTCTGGTAGTGGTAGAGCGGGAGGATCGCAGCCTCTTCGAGGAGGAGCGCTTCGGCCTGGCTGAGGAGGTCGAGGCGGGCCTGCGGATCCTCGGTCTGCTTGGCCTCGGCGACGAGGCGGTCGTACTCGGCGTTGACCCAGCCGGCCTCGTTGTTGAGGCTGTCGGACTTGTACTTGTCGGTGAAGGTGCTCACGTCCATGTAGTCGCCGTACCAGCTGCCGCGCGTGATGGCAAAGTCGCCGGCACGCAGGCCGTCTTCCTCTTCGTCGCTGTATTCGGGCTTGTAGCGATCCTTGAACTGGGCGATCTCGACGGGCTCGAGGTCGAAGGTGATGCCCAGGTTCTGCCGCCACTGACGCTGCAGGTTGACGGCGATCTGCTCGTGGTCGCCGGTGCCGGTGTTGAAGAGCAGCTTCACGTTGGGGAAGCCCTCACCGTCCTCGTACCCTGCTTCGGCCAGCAGTTCCTTGGCCCGTTCGATGTCGAAGGGCAGGCCTTCGGGATGCTGGTAGCCCGGGAAATACTCCAGGTTCTTCGGCACGTAAACGCTGGTGGGCATCTGCCCCATGCGGGTGATGTTCTCGACGATCTGCGTCTTGTCGACGGCCATCGACAGCGCCTGCCGGACGCGTTTGTCGGCCAGCGGATTGTCGCTGCCGTCGCGGAGCTTGGGGTCGGTGTTGAACGACCAGAAGTACGTGCCGAAGGCGGGGAAGACCGAGAGGTCCTCGCGGCCGGCCTGCTGCATGTTGTACGCGAACGTGCCGGGAATGTCGGTCAGCCAGTCGATCTGGCCGCGCGAGTACCGCTGGTAGGCGAGCTCGTGTTCGATGGGCGAGACGCTGCGAACGGTGCGGCTCTTGGTGTTGATTGCGTCCCAGTAGTGCTCGTTCATCTCGAGCGTCTGGCCCTGCTTGAGGTCGTTGCGGGCCAGCTTGTACGCACCGTTGCCGACGAGGCTGCCCGGACGCCACCAGTCCGCGTTGTAGCGGATGCGGCCGTCCTCGCCGACTTCCTTGTGTGGCTCCATCGACGCCTCGTGCATCGGCCAAAAGACCGTGAAGGTCAGCAGATCAGGGAAGAACGTCACCGGTGCGGCGAGGTCGACGCGAAGCTCCAGGTCGCCCAGCTTTTTGATGCCGACCTTCGAGAAGTCAGCCGACGCGGGATCGTCGCGATAGGCCTCGGCGTAGGTCTTGGCACCGGAGACGTAGTCTTCCACGAGCTTGCTGTAGTAGCCGCGCTCGCGGAGATTTCGCCGCCACGCAAAGACGAAGTCATCTGCGGTGACCGGATCGCCGTTGGACCACTTGGCATCGTCGCGCAGTTGGATGGTCCAGGTGCGGAAGTCGTCGCTGTGGGTGACTTCGCTCCCAACGCCGAGGATCGGCTCGAGCGTGGCAGCGTCGAGTCGGTAGACGCCCTCGAACAGCCCCTGGCCGATGCGGATGTCCTGCATCCAGGACATCTGGTTCGGGTCGAGCATCGTCACCTCGCCGCGATTGGCGAAGACGAACTCGGCCTCGGCGTCCATGTTGATTTCCGGCGGCTCACTGTCGACGCCGTCACCATCGCCGCAACCGGCAAGGGCAAATGGAACAACCAAGGCCAGAGCGGCAGAACGAACGAGGGTCTTCAACATCGGCATGAGGCGACTCCAAGCGGACAGACGCGTCCGCAGCAGCACACCGTACGCAACGCCCTGCCGGGGCGGAAGTGGCTCCGTGTCATCAGGCTTCAAGAACCGCGTCTACTCGGCGGCATCGGCCGATGCGTCGTCCGGCAGCTCCACCTCGGCGGCGGCGATCATCGCGGTCACACGCTCGCGAATCTGGTCGGACGAGGCACTCTTGGGAAGTTCGGCCACGTTGCGGGCCGCCGTCGCAAGGGCCGGCCGGCTCTCGAACCCGGCGATCTCGATGAGCGACTGGGCGGCACTGGTCAAGACGCCGCGAAGCTCGTCCCGCTGATCCGCGAGCTCGCGTTCGAGGTCCTCGTCGTCCGTATCGCGACGTGCGTTTTGAGCGATGGCGGCGGCATTCCCGGCGGAACGGGCCAGGCGGGCCAGCGTCGTCCGGACACGGACCTTCAGGTTCTGATCGAGCCGCTCCCAAACGTCCCGATTGGCCAGAAGCAGCGTTCCGGGGCGATCGGCGAGCGGGACGGACGGATACGTCGGCGCGACTTCGCCCTCAGCCGGCGGGCCGTAAAGCTCGAGGCGATGCTCGATGATCTCGAGCACGGCCTCCACGACGGCGGGCTTCCAGCGGTCGACGACGACGACGTTCTCAGCGCCACCCATGAAGCCACCGCCGCCGACATCCTGCAGCACCATCATCGCCTCGTGTGCGACGAAGCCCTCTTCGTCATGCTTCTTTGCAGCATTGACGATGCCGGAGATGAGCGGGTCTTCCCCGGCCGCGACGCGTGTCGAGAACGAGGCGAGCGGACGCGCCGCCTTAATGCCCCAGATCGAAACAGCAGCCGCGTCGTCTTCCAGGATCGACTCGACCACATCGACCAGGCGGGTTCCGGGCGTCCGGCTGGCGACCTGCTCCACCGCAACGGCCCCGGCCAGCCGTGCCGAAAGCCTGGTGCCGTTGTTGCCGTAGAGGGGAGCGACGGCTCGCGCGAGTTCGCGGCTATAGGCGTCGCTGAAGGTCGTGCTGGACGTGCCGGCGACGGGTTGGACCAGTGCTTCCTTGGCCTTGGAGACGGCGTTGGAGTCGCCGGAGAGCCGTGGGATCTGCGTGTTGAAAAAGCCCTGGAGCGACCGCGTAATCGCGCCGGCGTCATTGCTCTGCAGCACGTTGTCGGGCACCTGCTCGACGGGCTCCTGCTCCTGAGCCCCGGCCGCCGGGACGATCATGCTGCAAAGTGCAGCGACGGCGGTGGTGACGACGGCTCGACGGATGACGTTCACAGGACGTGCTCGTAGGCGACGGATGGCGAGCCGCCGACCAGGTCGACAGCGCAGCCGGACGCGACCGGTCCGGCAAGGCGGGGTCGTGACGTTAATGAGAGGCAGAGGGTGAATCAACCACCAGCACCCTCCGCCGTCGGCCCATAACGCACGGCCGCGCAACACCCGGCCGACGCCAATCACCCGCCGCATCGTCGCTGGCGCGTTGCCAGCGGCGTTCACGGGCAAAATCGACGTCCAATGTCACCGCCGCGGCCGCCGGCGCGCAGCGCCCGGCCGGGGGTCGTGACGCAACCCCGCTACGACCTGAGTTCGCTTGTCGAGCCGCACGAGCAGTCCCATCCGATGCTCAACGGCACCAACGCCGCCGCTCGGCAGATCGCCGAGGCCGTCGACGCCCTGCTCGACGACGACGGCCGTCTGCACCGCCGGCTCTGGCTCTACTACGCGAACCCGCATCGCCCTTCCCCCGACCTGGCTGCGCCCGAAGGCGTCGCCTCGGGAAGGCCGTATCGACAGGCGCAGGAGTGGGGCCTGCCTGCGCGCGTTACCGGCTACACGGCGGGTCCCGAGCCGTTCCAGGGCCTGCCGGCGACGCCCGCCCGCAAAGAGGTCGTCGTCGAGAACGACATCGGCTGGCGCATCGACGCGGGCGTGGACTTCCTGTTCGGCCAGCCCGTCACGATCGAGTCCGCCGCGACCGATCCGGAGCGATCGACGCTCATCGGTGACCTGCTCCGCGGCGTCATCGCTGCCAACGGCGGACTCGCGTTCCTGCAGAAGATGGCCCTGGTCGGCAGCGTGCACGGCGGCGTCGATGTGCTCGTCAAGCTCCTCGACGAAGCCGACGCCCTGCCTGCCTGCGACGTCGCCAACCTCGGCGCGACTGCCGACGACGGTGCCATGGCTTACGCGACGGTCGACCTGGCTCGCCGCGTTCGTCTCGAACTCGTCGAGCCCGCCCGCTCGATGCCGATTCTGCACGAGGCGGACAACCGGATGTGCGTCCACCTGCAGGTCTACCGCTTGCCGCGCGATGAGACGTCCGCCGAGACGCCTGACCGGGCTTGGCTATCGAGGCTCTTCGGTGCCGGCACACGCGTCGACCCGCAGGAGACACTCGTTGTCGAAGCCATCGGCCCACGCGGCTGGCACGTCTACCACGACGGCAAGCTCGTCCGGTCCGGTCGGCACCCGCTCGGACGCGTTCCGGTCGCACACGTCCAGAACATCGTTCGGCCGTTCGCTTGGCATGGGGCCGGAGACGTCGAGCCGCTGATTCCGCTGCAGGACGAGCTCAACACGCGTCTCAGCGACCGCGCGTACCGCGTGGCCCTGCACAGCATGCGGATGTATCTCGGCGTGGGCGTCGACGGCTTCCTGAATCAGAAGATCGCGCCCGGTCAGATGTGGGAGACCGACAACACCGAGGCCAACATCATCGAGTTCGGCGGAGAGGCACCGGCCAACCCGGCCGAGTCGGCGGCGATCGCGGAAGTACGCGAAGCCCTCGACAAGGCGAGCGGCGTCAATCCCGTCGCCAGCGGTGCCATCCGAGGTCGCGTCGGCAATCTCACCAGTGCGTCCGCCCTTCGCCTGACGTTCCAGTCGCTCCTGGCCCGGACTGCCCGCAAGCGTGCCAACTACGGCAGCGGCATCGCCGTCGCGTGTGAGCTCGCGCTCCACTGGCTCGATGCGGCCGGCTTGTTCGCGACGACGCCTGAAGAGCGTCGCATCCGCATCGTTTGGCCCGATCCGATTCCGGTGGACGAGTCGTCGAGACTGGACCAGGCCGCCGCCAAGCAGCGGCTGGGCGTGCCGGACGAGACGGTCCTGCGCGAACTCGGCTATCGGCAATCGGACACGTGAACCCGTCGTCGCACCGGCCACCGGGCCGGGCGTGGGGCAGGCGTTCCTTTCGGGGTGCATCGAGGCCGATTCGGCTCGACGCACAAACCCACCTCTTGGCCGCCCCACGTTCGGCCCGGTAGCCGGTGCTGTTCTCTTTTCTTCTTCCCCTTCGCCCCATGAACGACACCGAAGACCAACCCGCCCCACCCGCTCCCGAATCGCCACCCGATGTGGACGTCACCGTCGAGATCGACGCGGCCGACGAGCCGGAGCCCGTCGTCGTTTCGAGTCCTCCACCGGCACGTCGCGTCGACGCTCAGCCGAACGACGTGGACAACGCGCGACGTCGCTTCGCACGCCTCGCCGAGACGCTCCGCGAGCGTCCCGTCGGCCGGCAACTCGCCGAGTACCTCTCGCTTCGCCGCCGCTTCCGCCGCGGCTGATTCGTCTCTCTCCCTCTGATTTCTCTGGCCCCCCCCATTTATGCCTTTCACTGGAAAAGCCACCTATTCCGCCGGTGCCGATCTGCCCGAGCACGTCGATGACGTCGCCGACCTCGTCGCCATCGCCGCCGCCAACGAGACGCCGCTGCTCGACCTGCTCGGCGATCCGCTTCGCCCCGCCCGCGGCGTCGTCCACGAGTGGATGGAAGACACGCCGCTGGCCAACACCGTCACCGTCGGCAGCTTCACCGACTCCGAGTGGGTCGGCGTGAACGAGGTCGACGTCGTCCGGCAGTACGACCTCATTCGCATCGTCGACTCGCCCGAGGTGATGCGTGTCGAATCCGTCGCGACGCCCGCCGACTTCAGCGTCTCGCGTCAGTACGGCAACACGCCCCTCGGCCCCGATCCGGCCGCAGGACTGACGATGCAGGTGCTGTCGAACCCGACGCTCGAAGGTGCCGACGCGGCCGCCTCGCGGTTCACCAACCGCACGCGCCAGAGCAACACGACGCAGATCTTCGCGTCCACCGTTGAGGTCAGTGGCAGCGAACTGGCTGTCGCTCAGGCCGGCGTCGACGACGAGCTTGAGTACCAGAAGGCGATGCGGCTCCGCGAGTTGCTGCGTGACCTCGAACTCAGCATCGTCGGCGGAGCGGCCGACGCGTCGCCGCCCGCGGGTAACCCAGCCGGCAACGCCATTCGTCCTCGGTCGATGCGCGGCATCGTGGCCTCCGTCGCGAGTCACCGCTTCACACCCGGCACCGACGGCTTTCCGGCCGACACGGCGCTCACCGAGGAGCAGCTCAACCTTGCCCTCCGCACCATCTGGCAAGGCGGCGGGACGACGGTCGACACCATCGTCGTCGGCGGAAAGCAGAAGCGGGCGATCAACCAGTTCGGCCTGCCGCAGCGTCGTTTTGCCAGCAGTGCCGAGACGTATCGCGACGCGATCGGCATCTACGAGAGCGACTTCGGTGTCTGCCGGGTCGTGCTGAGCCGGGCGATGCCGGGCGGGTCGGTGCTGCTGCTCGACAGCAGCCGGGCGAGTGTCCTGCCGCTGGCCGGTCGCAGCTTCGGCTACAAACCACTCGCCCGCACCGGCGACCGCGAGTCCGGCCAGATCGTCGGCGAATACACCCTCGAACTCCGCAACGAGCACTGCCACGGGTTGATCACCGGGCTGAGCTAACGCCTTATCCGTCATCCCGAGCGCAGCCGAGGGACCTCGTCTGGAGTCGCCATCGGCTCACGGGCGAGGTCCTTCGACTCGCATTCGCTCGCTCAGGATGACGGAGTGGGTCGTTCGTAGCGTGCCGCCATGAGCGAACAAAAGAGCTGGCAGGCCCGCATCGCCGAGGCGACCGACGCCCTCGGGCAAGACTTTGTCGAGAGCGTCAGCTACGACTGGCGGCTGTACAAGCAGGACATCGCCGGCAGCCTCGCCCACGCCGCCATGCTCGCCAAGGTCGGCCTCATCACCGAGGACGACCGCGCCGCCATCGAACGCGGCCTTCGTGAGATCGAGGCCGAGATCGACGAACACGGCCCGGCCTGGCCGGGGTTCGACAAGCAGTACGAGGACATCCACATGTGCGTGGAGAAAGCCCTCATCGACAAGGTCGGCGAGCCGGGCCGCAAGCTGCACACGGGGCGGAGCCGGAACGACCAAGTGGCGACGGATCTATTGCTTTGGATCGTTGGTGCTGGCACTGAACTAGGTCACAAGGTCGGTGACTTAAAGAAGGCGTTCGTGTCGCTCGGCGATCGCTCAATCGAAGTTGTGATGCCGTCATACACGCACCTTCAGAGAGCTCAGCCAATCAGTGCGGCAGCCGAATCTTTGGCATGGCTTCATTTCTTCTGGCACGGTTCGTTCCCAGTCTCACACGCTACCGGATGGGCTCGACACTGGTCACCGCTAGGCGCCGGCGCAATTGCAGGGTCTTCGCTACCTCTCGACTCGGCAAAAACTGCGCACACTCTCGGCTTCGTAAACATCGTCCACAGCAGTATCGAGAGAACCTCATCGCGAGACTCTGCTGTCGACTTCGTCTACGGATGCGCACGCATCGCCATGAACTTATCCCGCTGGGCCGAGCAGTGGATTGTTTACAGCAGCGCTGAGTTCGGCTTCATCAAGACCGCCGACAAGTACACCACCGGCAGCTCGATGATGCCGCAGAAACGCAACCCCGACATGCTCGAGCTCATCCGAGGCCGGTGCGGCAACGTCTATGGCAACCTCGTCGCCCTCCTCACCATCTGCAAGGGCCTGCCCATCGGCTACAACCGCGACCTCCAAGAAGACAAACGCCACGTCTTCGCCGCCTACGACACCGTCAGCTCCTGCCTCACGATGGCCGCGGCGATTGTGAACAACACGGAGTTCGTGAAGGACAAATGCGAGGCCGCCTGCGAGGGCGGGTTCATGGATGCGACGAGCTTGGCCGAGTACCTCGTCGTCAAGGGCGTCCCCTTCCGCACCGCCCACCAAATCGTCGGCGGCCTCGTCGCCAAGTGCGAACGCGAGGGCAAGACGAAGCTCGAAGACCTGACGCTCGACGAGTTCCAGCAGGCGAGCGACGTCATCGAGCAGGACGTGTTCGATGCCTTGGGCGCGAAGAGCGTCGTCGCGCGATACCAGTCTGCCGGCGCCGCGGGAGGCGAGCCCCTCCGCAAGCAACTGGATGAGTGGAAGCAGCGGCTGGATCTCTAATCAAACAGCCGATCCAGCATGCGATCGACCTCGCGGTCGGTCTTCTCGTCCAGACGCTGCTCAACCTTCTGTCCCTGCCGTTCGGCCTTCTGCTCGGCCTTGTCGGAGGTCGACTGGCAGCCGACAAGACCCACGAGCGACAACAGACCGGCAGCAGCGAGAAAACGACGCATGGCCGCACCATACCGCATGAACCGGTACGCTGCTGCACCATGGCCTCGATGAACCGCGGCACGAGCATTCTGCTGCACGCCCTGCATCAGTTCGAGCAGGCCGCCGAGGACGCGTCGCTTGACGCCGAAGCCAAGGCGATGACGGGCCTGGGCAGTTTCGATTCGATTAACGTCATCGCCCGCAAGTGGCACCGCAAGTACGACCGTGGCGACAAGAAGCGGCTCGCCGACTTCGCCGAACTCCGCGGCTGGCAAACCCGCTGGCTCGCCGCGGCGAGGCGTGTGGATCACGCGGCACTTCGCCCGGGCGTCGAGCAGTTCGAGAAGGATCTCCGAGTCGAGATCCGCGACGACAGTTAGCTGCCTGCGTGAGCGGGCGCTTCTGCTACCTTGCCCGCAATGTCCCGCCCCGTCGTCGCCCTCCACCTCACTTGGGGCTGCTACGGCTTCTGGCTCCCCAACGACCCTCGCGGCAGCTGGTCGACCTACGTCGGCAATCGACGCTTGCACGACGTCGGTGGGCCAGCAAGGACGGTTTCCACGTCCCGTTCACTCGCGAAGAGTCCTCACGATCGGCAACTTCGCGAGGCAACCAGGCGGGAGATGAACGACCCGCCCGTTCGGTTGACCGGCAAGCAAGCCAAGACCGTCGCACTCGCCATCGGGCAGATCGCGAACGACTTCGACTACCGCGTTTTCGCCTGCTGCGTGATGCCGGATCACGTGCACGTTGCGATGCGGAACACCGGTTGCGACGCCAAGCAGATCATCGGCGGTTTCAAAGCGGCTGCGACGCGGCAGCTCAACGAGACGAACGACAACCCGCGTCCGGGAAAGAAGCCGTGGGTCAAGGGTGGTTGATCGGTGTTCCTGTTCGATCGCGCGGACTGCGTGCGCACCAAGCGGTACATCGAAGCCAATCCGGCCAACGCAGGGTTGCGATCGCAGCAGTGGTCTTTTGTCAAGTCGGTCGACGAGTGCTTCGCGTAGTGCGTGACTTAGCCGCCCGCGTGAGCGGGCGCTTCTGACGATTCCACCGGAAGCGCCCCC
>JBCDKH010000064.1 GCA_038746835.1 Planctomycetota bacterium
CAGCAGGTCTTCGACCTGACCGAGCCCGTCACCAGCAGCTTCGTCGCCAACGGCGTCACCGTCCACAACTGCAGCGAGTACATGTTCCTCGATGACACGGCCTGCAACCTGGCGTCGCTGAACCTCATCCGCTTCTTCGATGCCGAAACCGGCAGCTTCGACCTCGACAGCTACAAGCACGCCGTCCGAATCTGGACGATCGTCCTGGAAATCAGCGTGCTGATGGCCTCGTTCCCGAGCCAGAAGATTGCCGAGCTGAGCTACCGCTACCGCACGCTCGGCCTCGGCTACGCGAACCTCGGGGCCGTTCTCATGCAGAGCGGCATCGCCTACGACAGCGACAAGGCCCGCGCGATCTGCGGCGCACTCTCGGCCATCATGACCGGCGAGAGCTACGCCACCTCCGCCGAGATGGCCAAGGAGCACGGGCCCTTCCCGGGCTTCGCGGACGACCGGGACAACATGCTCCGCGTCATCAAAAATCACCGCCGCGCCGCCTACGCCGACGACACGTACGAGGACCTCACCGTCCTGCCCGTGCCGATCGACGCCGGCGCCTTCGACAGCTCGACCCCGCTGCTCGGCCGCGACGTCCTCAACGCCGCTCGCCACGCCTGGGACCGCGCCCTCGACCTCGGCGAGCAGCACGGCTACCGCAACGCCCAGGCCACCGTCATCGCGCCCACCGGCACCATCGGCCTGCTCATGGACTGCGACACCACCGGCGTCGAGCCCGACTTCGCCCTCGTCAAGTTCAAGAAACTCGCAGGCGGCGGCTACTTCAAGATCGCCAACGCCGGCCTCGTCCCCGCCCTGCTGAGCCTCGGCTACGACCACGAGCAGGCCGACGACGTCGTCAAGTTCGTCCTCGGCACGCTCACGCTCAACAATGCCCCGCACGTCAACCGCACGTCCCTCAAGGATCGCGGCTTCACCGACGACGAGCTCGACGCGATCGAACAGGGCCTGCCGTCCGCCTTCGAGTTGCCGTTCGCCTTCAGCCCGTGGTCGCTCTCGGCCGAAACGCTCGGCCGGCTCGGCGTGACCGACGACATGAAGGCCGACCCGGCGTTCAACCTGCTGCGTCATCTCGGCTTCACCAGGAAGCAGATCGACGAGGCCGGCGAGGTCATCTGCGGCCGCGGCACCGTCGAGGGCGCGCCGCACCTCAAGGCCGAGCACTACGACGTCTTCGACTGTGCCAACAAGTGCGGCAAGACCGGCACCCGCTACATCGCCGCCGGTGGCCACATCAAGATGATGGCCGCCGCCCAGCCGTTCATCAGCGGTGCCATCTCCAAGACCATCAACCTCCCCAATGAGGCCACGGTCGAAGAGGTGCAGGACGCCTATCAGCAGTCGTGGAGCCTCGGCCTCAAGGCCAACGCCCTCTACCGCGATGGCTCCAAGCTCAGCCAGCCGCTCAACACGAAGTCCGACGCGGACGAGGAAGAGGACGACGAACTCAACGTCGAAGCGGGCATCGAAGAAGTGGCCGACGCCGCGGCACTAGCCGCGGATCAGCTCACCAATCTCGAGCACGTCGAGCCCCGCACCATCGAGAAGATCGTCGAGCGCGTCGTCCATCGCCCGCTGCGTCGCAAGCTCTCCGACACCCGCGAGGCCAAGACGCACAAGTTCGACATCGCCGGGCACGAGGGGTACATCACCGTCGGCCTGTACGACGACGGGCAGCCGGGCGAGCTGTTCATCACCATGAACAAGGAAGGCTCCACCGTCGGCGGCCTGATGGACACCGTCGCCACCCTCGCCAGCCTCGCGTTGCAGTACGGCGTGAAGATCGAGGACCTGGTCCGCAAGTTCGAGCACGTCCGCTTCGAGCCCGCCGGGATGACCCGCAACCGCGACATCCCGATGGCCAAGAGCCTGGTCGACTACATCTTCCGCTGGCTCGGCATGGAGTTCATCCCCGGCTACCGCGCCGCCAACTCCCCCAACCGCTCCAAGCCCGTCCCCACCCCCGCCCCCGCGATGTCCCCACACGCCGAAGCGCCAGCTTCGGATAGTCGCCCCACCAACGGCAACGGACACGCCCACCCCCAACCCCACTCCAACGGAAATGGAAGTGGCAACGGTCACGCGATCGTCAAGCCCGACACCCGCACGACGCCCACGCTCCGCCCGACCGAGGCCGAGGTCTCCGTCGAGTCGGTCGCTCTGGTCGAACCCGCGATGAAGGTCAGAAACCGCCTGGCGGTCTCGTCCGACCCCCTGAGCCTCGCCGGCTCCGCCGCCCAAAGCGACGCCCCCGCCTGCGACGTCTGCGGCTCCATCACCGTCCGCAGCGGGACGTGTTACAAGTGCCTCAACTGCGGCAACAGCATGGGGTGCAGCTGATTAAATCCATCACAGGGTCGCGGGCCGGAGACGGCTCCCGACCCTTTTCCTGGTCGTTTCCTGCTCGCCCCCTTCTCTACCCTCTGTTCCGCGCTCAATGCTAAAAGTGTTTCTCAGCTGGTCGGGTGAAGAGAGCCATGCGGTTGCGTGTGTATTTCGCGACTGGCTTCCGAGCGTACTTCAGTCTGCCAAACCATACGTATCTTCACAGGACATAGATAAAGGTGCGCGATGGGCGACGGACATCGCAGGCGAACTTGAAGAAGCTGCGTTCGGAGTAATCGTCATCACTCCCCAAAATCTTCATGCCGACTGGCTCAACTTCGAAGCCGGCGCCCTGTCACGATCGATCGATAAAAGTCGTGTCTCGCCGTTTTTGTTCCGCGTGAAGCGGACGGATGTCCAGGGTCCGCTACTGCAATTTCAGTCGACGCTGCATCAGAAGGACGAGGTGGAGAAGCTGGTAGCATCCATCAATAAGACACTTCCCGAAGAAGAGCGGTTAGATGATGAGCGCCTAAAACGTGGTTTTAGTGTTTGGTGGCCTGAACTTGAGAGGGAACTCAGTTCTGTCGAAAATAGGTTTTCGATCTCAGAGGAGCCTCGTCCAACGAGTGCTCGCAGCAGCGACGTCGAGTCTGACCGAGTCTCGGGAATGATCGAGGAAATACTAGAGCTCGTTCGCAATCAAACGAAAGTGCTTAGTGATCCAGAAACTATTCTTCCGCCGGGCTACATTACCCATGTCTTGAGACATAGAGTTCATCGAGATGATGAGCGTAGGATGAAAATGCATCCTGTGATTGAGGTAACGTTGATGGAGATCGAAGATAAGATCCGCCACATCGTACGAGTCGCAGGGTCAGGTGAGGTTGAACTGCTCGCGAGGGAGGCTATCTCTGAAATTCGTGAAGCTCGGAAGCGCTTCGAACGTCGTTAGCCAAGGCAACTAGTCGGGCAATTCTTGCTTTAGCACGGCGCGTTGCGGCCAAGTGGCGGGATGCGTCGTGCTGAAGCACGACCCCCGGGGGCTGCGGGGATCGAGACGGGTCAGTCGAGGCCGTGGAGGTGGGCGGGCGTCGGCGGCGGGCGAGAGAGCGGCCGGTCGCAGCTGCAGGACCAGTCGGCGTCGTCAATGCCCTGCATCACCAACCGGCCGGAGAGAAGGGGTCGGGAGCCGTTATCGACCCTACTCGACGGGCAGAGCGAAAGGGTCGGGGGCAGAAAGAGAGGCCAGCTGAAGGTTAGGATGGGTGGCCATGTCCAAGCCGACTTTTGATACCGCTGCCGCCCATCGCTGGTTTGCGGTGGAGGCCAACAACCGGGCGTGGGACCTGATCGAGCAGGAACGGCGGACCCCGGTGGAAGAGCGTGAACTGCTCGACGCCGCTCACGCATCATCGCATCATTGGACACACGTCGGACAGCCGATTAACGAACTGCGTTCGCTCGTTCTGCTCGCGGCCGCTCATCATGGGGTCGGTGATACGCGCCAAGCGCTTCGGTTTGCCGGGCTTGCCGTCGCGAAGATCGATGATGTCGGCGAAGCGGCCACCCCGTTCGACCGTGCCATCGCGTTTCGTGGCCTGGCCGTCCTCGCGTCGGCAGCCGGGGACGACGATGTCGCTCGACAGGCCCGGGAGCAGTTCGAAATCGCCATCGTGGCCTTGAAGGGTGCCGACGACGTCGAGATGGTCCGGAAGATGTTCAGATGAACTCGGGGGCAAGTTGCGGCCGGTTGGCGGGGTGCGTCGTGCTGAAGCACGACCTAGGCAATGGACCGGGATCGGGACCGGTCAGTCGAGGCCGTGGAGGTGGGCGGGCGTCGGCGGCGGGCGAGAGAGCGGCCGGTCGCAGCTGCAGGACCAGTCGGCGTTGTCGATGCCCTGCTTCACCAACCGGGCGAACGAACTCGTCGGCCAGTCGTGCGGCGGAGAAAGTCGGTCGGAGGCCTTACCGCCGGGCGAGATCGTCGCCCTTCGTCTGTCTCACACGCCGACCATCGTCAGGCGCAAAACACGGCCGGAGCGTCCCACGTTTCCGCTCCGACCCGTCCGTGCTGCGCTGACACCGAGCAGTCAGTCCACGTCGCCGTCGACGCCCTCGTGGGACAGATCGCCCGACAGCTCGGCCTGAATCTCCTCAAGGGCCTCTTCTTCGACCGCCACGATCGCTCCGCTGGCCGCGTCGACTTCGACCTCGAACGCTCGATCGCCCGACGCGACGAAGACGTCCCACTGCGAGTCCGGCTCGTCGAAGCGGACCCCGAGCAACTCGCCGCCGACCTCGGCGATCGCAGCCTCCACCGCGTCTGCTTCGCTGATCAACCCGCCATCCGTGCTCGCGCAGCCGCTCAACACCACGACGCTCACGGCTGCCAAAACGGAAAGGTTCTTACGGGGTGTTGCCATCGAGTTCATTCTCTTGAGGGTGGGAAGGACTGCTGCGCGTCGCGCACGTTTGAACAGCCGAGCGGGGGCGAAGCTACTCGGTGTTGCCTGTCGCTTCCAGCGCAAGCCCGGTGCCGAGACACGCCGTGAATTGCTCGCTCGCGAAGGCCGCTGCACGGCGTCTTGCTCACCACTCCGTGTGCCCGGCACGCCGACTGGCCTGTGTTACTGCACCGATGCCCGACGACGTGACGCCTTCGGCCTGCCGGCCGACGCGGCTGACCGGGCCGAGGTCGCTACGTCCCTTTTCTCCGACCGAACGCACAACGTCGTTCGGTAGCGAAGTCGACTGAGGGTCGTGACAAAGCACGCCTGACAGCTAGCGCGAAACGGGAGTGGCCGCTGCCGTCTCGGCGGTCATCTTGTTCACACGCTCAATCTCACCCAGCAGGAAATCGAGATCTTCAAAGGGTTCGCCGCCGATACGTGACCAGTGGACGCGGCCGAGCCGGTCGACGAGGAAGGTGGAATGGAGTTCAATCTCTTCGAAATCGTCGTAGGACCGAAATCGCTTGGCGTTGCGATGGTCGGGGTCCGAGAGGATCTGGAATGGCAGCTTCCCCATTTCCAGCGATTCGGCGATCTCCTCGACGCTGTCGGCACTGATCGCCACGACGTCGGTGTCCACCTCTTCAAATTCGTCGTGTCGCGACTTCAGCAGTCGCAGCTGATCCATGCAGTGCGGGCACTCCTCGCCGAGGTAAAAGACGATGACGGCGTTCCGACCGGCAAGCGAGCTGGCGTCGACGGTTTGGCCGGTTGCGTCCATCGGGTCGAGTTTCGGCATCGAAAACGGCTGCCACGAGTCCGGACCAAAGGCATCGAACGCCACCGACTCATACGACCGCTGCGGGCGAGGCGAGTCGTCGAACGGATCGGCCTCAATGCCCAGCGCAGCCGCGTCGGCCAGCCACCGCTCGTCGGGACTCGCACCAGACCAGACGTGTTGCAGCCGTGCCCACGCACTGGCGGCCGCCTCGTCGTTGCCGAGCGCTGCCTCTGCCCGAGCCAGGCCTGACAGCGCAAAACCGTCATTGAGGCTCACTTCGAGTGTCTTGAGAAAGCACTCCCGAGCGAGCTGTGGGCTGCCATGGTCCAGGTGCTTCTCGCCGAGAAGGACGTAGAGCCCGCGTGGATAGATGGGCGGGTCCTTCCTGGTCTCCCGGAGAACGTGTTCCCGCCTAGCGCCGTCGGCGAGGAGGGCAAATCCGTTGAGCTCATCGCCCTCCGAGAGCGCGAACATTGCACGGGTCTCAAGCAGCATGCAATCGAAGTACGGCTTCAACCAGCCGTGCGAGGGATTACTAATCTCGTCCTGCAGGTCGTGAAGCTTCTTGATCTCGGCCCGCGCGAGATCCAGGTTCGATTCGTTCAAGTGTGCGAGTGCCAACGCATACGCAGAAAAGACCTTCGACACGATGGTGCCGGGCTTGGTGATCGCTTCCTCTTCGGCGACGATGGTGTCCCATCGCTCAAAACGGACGAGTCCCCGGACGAACGCGATGACGCCTTGGTTGTACGTGTCGTAGCCGGAGACGTCGTTCTTCTCGGGGTCGGCGGGTGATCGCAGCAACTCGCGGGCCGAGCGTTCGGCCTCATCGGCCAGGCCGAGTTGCTCCTGGACCCAGGCCAGATACGTCTGGTTGTGGGCGTAATTCCAGCTCTCAAACGGCTGGACGAACTGCATGGCGAAGTACGAGCGCTCCCGACGCGTGGCCCGCTCGAGCCAGATCGCCGCCTCGTGCCACATGCCAAGGTCGGAATAGACATGGCCGGGCATGTGGTTGGCGTGCCCCGAGTCCGACGCGATCCGGCCGAAGACCTCGCAGCTGTCCAGCGCCTGCTCGGGGCGACGCCCGTCCCAGTTGTGAATGCGGTAGTGGTGCGCCCCGGGATGCTCGGGCGCGACCGCGAGAATCTCGCGAATCATCAGCTCGATCGGATAGCCGCCTCGGGAACCCTTTGCTCGATCGATGTAAAACGCCTTGGCTTCCAAGTCGTCTGGGTACTTCAGGATGATCTCTTCGAGCTTCTCGAGGTACAGCGCCATCCTCGTGCTGCGTGCCGGCGAACGGTTTTCCACGGGGTCGAACGCTTGCGACTCTTCCAGCGCCTCGATGTACATCCGCTCCCGCTCGGTCACACTGCCCTTGCGTTTGATCGCCTCCTCCAAGAAGTGCTCATTGCGCGGTCGGCTGGTCGCCATCTCCAGGCCCCAGTAAGCCATTGCACAGTCGGGGTCGAGCTTGAGGCACCAACGGAAGCTCCGCTCGGCCTCGTAGTACCAGTAGTTGTGCAGCAGCGCGACGCCCTGATTGAACCACTCCTGCACCTCGGGCACCGAGGTCGTGATCGGAAAATCGACCTCCCCGATGCCATCCATCTTCACCGGCCTCTGACGGGGCCCCTCGTCATGTGCCTGATGCAAGCGTGAATGCCCCATCTTCTCCGCATCGGACTCCTGCGCCCGCGAGGGCGCAACCGACGCCGTGAACACGACGCTCATCGCCGCCGCACCGACGAACACGTGCCGCCCCAATCGCTTTAAGATCTGTTCCATTCGTGCCGGGAGCGTATCGAGAAACCACCTCGTCGCACGACTCTCGAAATCGCAGCGGAACCGCCGGTCGGAAGGGTAGTTGGCTTGCGGAGACGGGACACGGGAGCCGGTTCGGCGCTGCGCGCTGGCGGCCGGCGGGACAGATTGACGGAGGGCGGTGGTGGCGTCGGCGGTTGGTCCGATGCGCTTGGTCGCCGTTGGGATGCCGGCGGGTGAGAGTCGGGTCGGCCGAGGTGGCGGCGGGGTCTCGGCGGAGACCCGGCGGCGTCCAACGGAGGCGGTCGCGCACCGCGTGGTGCGCGCTCCACGTGGGCCATGTTTTGGGTGAGCGCTGTTCGTTTTGTTGTTCGGGAATGTTGTGCGGGTGGTGCAGGCGGGCTATGCCTAGGGCGTGCTTGGCGGCGAGCGATTCTCGGAGGTCAGCTGGCGCGGCGATCTGTTTGGTGGGGTTACGACGGCGGTGATTTCGTTGCCGTTGGCGTTGGCGTTCGGGGTGGCGTCAGGGGCTGGTGCTCAGGCGGGGTTGTACGGGGCGGTGTGCGTCGGGCTGTTCGCTGCGTTGTTCGGCGGGACGCGGACGCTGATCTCCGAGCCGACGGGGCCGATGACGGTGGTCATGACGGCCGTGATCACGACGCTGATTGCCGCCGACCCGGACAACGGCTTGGCGATGGCGTTTGCGGTGGTGTTGGTGGCGGGCCTGACGCAGGTGGCGTTCGGCGTTTTCAAGCTCGGCCGCTACGTGACGCTGATGCCGTACAGCGTGATCTCTGGCTTTATGTCGGGCATTGGCATCCTGCTCATCTTGCTGCAGTTGCCGCCTCTGACCGGTCAGGATGCGCCCGGCGGCGGCGCGGTGGGGATCATCCGGTCGCTGCCGGAGCTGATCGCGGGTGTCCAGCCGGCGGAGATGGTGCTGGCGGGCGTCGCGTTGGCGGTGCTGTTTCTGATGCCCAAGGCGCTGCGGACGTGGTGTCCGCCGCACTTGGTGGCGTTGCTGATCGGGTCGGTCGTGGGGGTGGTGTTCTTTGCGGATGATGGGCTTCGCCGCATCGGCATGATCCCGATGGGTCTGCCCGAGTTTCAGCTCCCGGTCTTCACGACGGCCCAGCTCAGCTTGATCCTGTTCGAGGGCATGATCCTCGGCGTGCTCGGGTGCATCGACACGCTGCTCACGGCGATGATTGCCGACAGCCTGACCCGCCGTCAGCACGATTCCGATCGCGAGCTGGTCGGCCAGGGTGTCGCCAACATGATCTCCAGCCTCTTCGGTGGCCTGCCCGGAGCGGGGGCGACGATGGGGACGGTGGTGAACATTCAAGTCGGCGCGCGATCGCCTGTCGCGGCGATCGTGCGGGCTCTGATCCTGCTGTTGATCATCCTCGCGATCGCCCCGCTGCTGCAGAGCATTCCGATGGTCGTTCTGGCGGCGATCGCGTTGAAGGTCGGGTTCGACATCCTCGACTGGAGCTTCCTGAAGCGCGCCCACAACGTCTCACGTACCGCGACGCTGATCATGTACGGCGTGATGGGGCTCACCGTCTTCGTCGACCTCATCGTCGCGGTCGGCGTCGGCGTGTTCGTCGCCAACGTGTTGACCATCGATCGGCTGACGCGGCTGCAGTCGTCGGGCATTCGCACGATGGGCACGAGCGACGAGGAACTGCCGCTGACCGACGAAGAGCGCGCGTGGTTCGAGCGCGGCAAAGGCACGGTCCTGCTGCTCCATCTCAACGGCCCGATGATCTTCGGCGTGGCCAAGGCGATCTCGCGCGAGCACGAGGCGCTCAAGGACGCCAAGGTCCTGGTCTTGGATCTGCTGGACGTCCCGCTGCTGTCGACGACGGTCGCGCTGGCACTGGAGAACGTGGTGCTCGAAGCCCGCGCCGCCACGGTGCCGGTCTTCGTCTGCGTCGCACCCGGCGACACGAAGAACCGCCTCGCCCAACTCAGCAAGACCGGCGACCTCGACCTCGTCTTCTGCGACACCCGCCTCGACGCCCTGAAGCAAGCTGTCAGCTTCGCCTAGCCGAGCCTTTCCGACTTGGGCGTGGCGCGTGTGGACGCATCACTCTCTCCAGCCGCTGCCGATCCAGGGCATGGCGTTGTGCGGCAGATCAGGACACAGCCGGCGGACGGTGGCAGCGATGGAGGCGGCGTGGTGTTGGAGGTGGCGGACGTTGTAGACGTGCATCTCCGCACGCGTCAGACCGCGGCCGAAGCCGTCGGGGGCAGCAAGGTCGGCGTCGGTCTCGCTCGCAAGCACGGATCGCACGCGGTCGCGGACCTGGAGCAGCAGCTCGAGGGTCTGGTCGCGCGGTAAGCCGACGGCGGGTTCGGGGCTCAGCTCGGTTCCGCCGACGTCATGGAGCGGGCGTTGCTCGAAGTCGTCGAGGCTCTTGCTCAGGTAGACGTCGGCAAAGAACAGCGCGTGGTACGCCGCCCAGCGGACGGTGCCGTTGGCGATCTTGGCCTCCCAGTGTTCCGGCGGACACGCCTCAATGGCGTCGCGGAGCATGCAGAGCGCAGCCTCGTATTGGTGCGTGATCAGGTCTTGCAGGTGCGGCATGGTCGGTCTCCGGTGTCAGCTCAGCGGACGTGGTCAGCCGTGCTTGCGTCTGCCGTGGTAGTGACGGACGGTTCCGCCGATGACGAGGGCAGCGCCGAGGAGGCAAACGTCTTTGGCGAGGTATTGGCCGTGGATCGTCGGGGCCCAGGGAACGTGATGGAAGAGCACCTCCGTCGGCGCAGCCACGAACGCCAGCACCGTCCCGACGAGTCGGACGACGAGCAACCCGATCGCCACGCGAAGCGTGGTGTGAAACCACAGGCAGATCCCGATGGCCATCTCCCAGACGCCCAGCGCCGGAACGGTGACCTCGGGCGAGCCGACGTAAACGGTCTTGGCGATGATGGACGTGGCCGACTCTTCGCCGACGAGTTTGAGCGTCCCGAACCAGATGAAGAGGCTGCCGAGCATGATGCGCTCGACGCCGTGACCGGTGCGATCCATGAAGCTCGCGACGCCGGCGTCGAGCCGTCGCGTCCAGTTGCGCGCGGTCACTCGGGCACGATGATGCCACCGTCGGCGAAGCGGGAACTCCGTCATGACCGATCGTCCGCCCGGGGCTCGGCGGACCCTCCTCGTCCGGTACCTTATCAACCTTTGCCTTGTCGATCGTCGCTCCCGATCACTTCGCTGTACGGGGAAGCGCTAGCGTGTATCTGGATGCACAAGTTAAAATTGCTGTTCGTTGGCGCCGGTGCGATCACGAAGATGCACCTTCGGGTGCTCGAAACGTGGCAGGATGGAGAGACGGTCGAGGTGCTGGCGACGGATCTGAAGTCCGAGGCGTTGGATGAACTGCGTGCCGCACGGCCCGCAGCGAGGACGTTTGACAACATCGACGACATGCTGGCCGAGCCTGTGACGGATGGCGACATCGTCGTCGTCGCCACGCCGCCCGTTGCCCATTTCGAGGCGGCGATGAAAGCGCTGGCGAGTGGAAGGCATGTCTTGTGCGAAAAGCCTCTGGCGATGACGACCGACGAGGCACGCCAGATGAACGACGCGGCCAAGTCGGCGGGTCGGTTGCTCGGGTGCTGCAGCAACCGACTGCTGGGCCGAGGGCTGGCGGCGTTTAGCGATCGATTCGGCAGCGGGCTCATCGACAAGCCCTATCGAGTCCGTTGGCAGGCTCGCCGACAGCGACGCCGCAGCGGTATCGAGTATCAGCCCGAGAGCCGCTGGTTCCTCAAGAGTGCGATCAGCGGTGGCGGCGTGCTGATGGACTGGGGGCCGTACGACATCACGACGATGTGCAATCTCTTCCGGCCGCAGCGTGTGGAGGTCGTCTCGTCCATCGTCGAGCAGCCGAAGCTCGGCGGCGAGGCGATGCCGGACTTCGAGCCGGACGTCGAGTTCCACGTCATCGCGACGCTCCGATTTCACCGCGATGACGGCAGCATGTTCGACGTTCATTACGAACGTGCCAGCGCGACGCACGGCGAGGAGGCGATGCACTTCGAGGTCGAGGGCGTCGACGGTGCCGCACGAATCGACTGGCTGCCCCGGCCCGAAGGCGCTCGCGGATACGTCCACGTGTGGGACGACGACGGCAAACGTCAGTCGCAGGAGCATTACCTCGTCGACGAGCCGGCTGACATCATGCAGCGTCCGCTGCTGGAGATGCGAAAAGCCGTCGATGGTAAGCCGGCGATGATCTCGCTGGGCGATGAGGCGATCTTCAACTTTGCGGTCATTCGAGCGATCTACGACGCGGCGGAATCGGGTGAGTCGGTCGTGGTCGAGCGGGAGGTCACGTCATGAAGCATGCAGTCGTCGCGATGGACACGTTTTTCCACGGCGCCTCGCCGGGCTATCCGCTGCGGACGCGTCTGGAGATGATAAAGGCTGCGGGTTTCGACGCGGGGTACTTCACGAACTGGCCGACGTCCGCCGCCGATGCGGAGCGGCAGCAGTTGGCGTCAACCGCACAGGCGGTCGGCTTCGACATTGCAGCCGTCTATGCGGCGATTGATCTGGCCGAGGGTCACGACGCCTGCCTTCGTCGGGTTGAAGCGATCGCGCGGGATCTGCCCGAGGGTGCCGACTTCGAGCTCGCGCTGAAACACGGCGTGCCGGGTTCTGATCAGTCCAGCCCCGACGATCCGAAGCACGACGAGAAGGCCGTCAGACTCGTGCTGGCCCTGGCAGAACGCACCGATGCGACCATCTGCCTTTACCCGCACGTGCGCGTCTGGATGCAGCGGCACGCGACAGCGCTCCGCGTAGTCGAAGCCTGCGAGCACCCACGCGTGAAAATCATGTTCTGCGGCTACCACTGGTACGCCGCCGACGATCGAGACGGGCTGGACACACTGGTGCCGAAGCTGGCTCCGCACCTGCACGCGATCAATCTCTGCGGCGTTGCGGTCCGCGGCGAGGCTGCGTCCATCCTTCCTCTCGGCGATGGACAGATGGACAACGCGATGGTGCTGGGCCGTCTTCGAAGTCTCGGCTTCGAAGACCGCATCGCGATCCAGGGCTACAGCCTGCGCGGTGACGTCTTCGCACGCCTGCAACAGGCACGGGTGGCTTCCGAACAGCTGGTCCAGCAGGTGGAAGCGCACGCGGCGTGGTACACGGCGGAATGAGGAGGCGGAAAGGGCTGACGCGAGAATCGCGCGCGTCCTCGCGGTTTCGGCGTTCTCGGGTCTCTTGTCTGTCAGTAGCTTGTGGGAGAGAGTTGCCTCGACATCGGTGTCTAGGCGACTCCAGTTCCGACTGCTGACGCGTTCGTCGGCAAGGACACACCTTCACACACATCGTCTTACACAGGACCATGACCACCACGTTCCGCACGTCTTCTGCCATTCTTGCCATTGCGGCAGCCTCTTACTTCGCTGTCGGTTGCGCGACCAGCAGCAACGCTCACGAGCACGATCACAGCATGTCGAAGGTCACCAAGGCCGACGTCATCGCTGCTCAGCAGGCCTGGGGCGAGGGCATTGTCGCCATTTCCAAGGTGCACAGCGATGGCGGTGACTTCGAAGCCCGCGCGACCGAACACATCAACGAGCTATACGCCTACGGCATGACCGACGTCATGTTCAAGCCGACGCTCGCCGCTGAGGACCAGTTCCGCGAGACCTTCGACGAAGCGCTCAGCTACTTCATCGGTGCCGACGGCACCGAGGACAAGGGCTTTGCCATCAGCGGCTGGACCAACGTCCGCTGGGAAAGCAACGGGATCTACGTCGGCGGCAACGACGCCACGGCCATGGGCAACTACTACTTTAAGAAGCCCGACGGCTCGGAGACCAAGGTCGAGTACACCTTCGGCTACGTCCTGGATGAGGACGGCAACCTCCGCATCAACCTGCACCACTCGTCGCTCCCGTTCTCGCCGAGCTGATCGAGACGGTGACGTCACGACTCTCCTGCCAGGCACCGCATCGCGGTGCCTGGTTTTTGATTTGTGCTAGAGACACTTTGAGTGCGTGCGTCAGTAGCGCTGCGATCGCAGGCTCGCTTCGCTCACCGCTAAACCAGGTTGGGATTGCATTGTGTCTGCTACCGCGTCGCTTCTCATGGAGCGGCTTCGTGCGGATTCTGAGGTGAAGCCGCGCCTCCGTCATCCCGAGCGGAGCGAGGGCCCTCGCTTGGTTCTGATCCGACGACGAACGAGGTCCCTCGGCTTCGCTCGGGATGACGGAGGGACGCAGAAACACGCACTATAGAGAGTTCGTGCAGTGAAAGACTCGGGTACGGTGTGACGGATGGCAACACGCATCCTGCTCGTCGGCATCGAGCCCGACTCGGTCGATTACGACAAGTGGCCCGATCTGACGCGGGAGAAGTTGATCGCGTCCGGTCGCGAAGTGGTCGAGGCTTTGACCGGCGCCGGCTACGAGCCGGTGTCGAACCTCATCGACGGCTCGCCGGAGAGTGTCGACGGCGTCCGTCAGAAGCTGGTGGAACTGCGGCCGGAGGTGGTCGTTATTGGGGCTGGCGTCCGGGCTGATCCGGATCGGCTCGCGCTCTTCGAGCAACTGGTGAACGTGGTGATTGCGATGTCGCCCACGTCGCGACTCGCGTTCAACACGCGGCCGTGGGACACGGTCGAAGCGGTCGAACGCGTGCTGCGTTGAAGTAGCGTCGGACCGCGCCGGCAGTGCTACGGGACGAGGTACGTCGGGGTCGTCACCGGTCCGACGGGCAGGCCGTCGTCCGCGGGATCGATGGCGGCGGCGACGAAGCCCATCGGCAACGACGCGTCGCCGGGCACGGCCAAAGCGTCCGAGATGTCCACGGGCTGGCCGGTGAGGTCGACGTCAATCGTCTGGAAGGCGAACGCGTTGTTCGCCGGGAAAGGGGTGTCCCGCAGTGCTGCCAGCTGGCGATCGAGCCGTTGGGCATATTCGCCCTCGAAGAGATTGGTCACCGGCTGAATGAACCCGCGGGTCGCGACGACCCGCGCGGTCGCCCCGGCCGGCCCGTTGACGATGAGACGGACCTTGTCGTCATCGCCGGTCTCGGCGGTCAGGTCGACAGCCGTGGGTTCTGCGTCCTGCCGAACGAGGGTGTGGCTGCCGGCGTTGTTGCCGACGCCGTGCAGCTGTGCCGACGACCGCGTGCCGTCGGCGAAGGTGATGGTCACGAGCGAGCCGATGAGCTCCGCACCACACACGCCGCCGACGTCCCACTTGGGATCGGTGCCTTGATCGAGCGGGCCCTTGCGAGCGCCGGCGATCGAATTGGGGTCCATGTCGATCGAGAAGCCGATCGATTCGCCCGGCTCGAATCCGCCGTCGACGTCGGGCGAGAAGGTCAGCACGAGCTTGCGGAATCCGGCTTCGGCGCCGGGGCCGACGTAGGTGTCGTCCCCGGCCGGCTGGATGCCGGTGCCGCCGGGCGTGTCGAGCGAGAGTGCCTTGCTCACCGTGTCGCCCGCAACACCGAACGGGTCGAAGACGCTGTCGGGGTAGAGCGCGTCGGTGACGTCGATCTCGACCTGACTGATCAACTTGCTCCCGCGATTGGCGATGCGGAACGAATTCTTGCCGAAGTTGGAGGTCTGCACGTTGTTCGAGTGTCGATTGATCGACACGACGGCTTCGCCTCCGGATCGGGAGGCGTCGCTTCCGTTGCTCACGGTGCTGACGAGAGCGAACGCGGTCACAGAGGCGGCGAGGAGGAGTCGCATGGACGACGATAGTTCGCTGCCGCGAATCCGTACTGCCGCTGCTCCTGGCGGCTCGAACGACCGTTCTAGAAACTCATCGCCGCCTTGAGCTTTTCGTAGCGGGTGTCGATGGCCTCGCGGCTCGTGGCCTGGAGGGCGTCGAGGCTGAAGTCGGCGATGGTGTAGCTGGCGACGACGGTGCCGAAGGCCAAGGCCCGCTTGATCGTCGCGGGTGAAAGCGATCGCTGCGTGGCGAGGTAGCCCATCATGCCGCTGGCGAAGGTGTCGCCGGCACCCGTGGGGTCGACCACCTTGTCAGTCGGATAGGCCGGCAGGACGAAGGTGCGGACGTCGGTGGGCGTCTTGGAGTCGGCGTGCTTCCAGGCCATCAGGCAGCCGTGCTCGCCCTTCTTGATGACCGTGAACTTCGGCCCCATCTTCAGCACCTCGCCCGCGGCGGCGACCATGTTCTTTTCACCGGTCAGCAGGCGCGCCTCACCGTCGTTGAGGACCAGGCCATCGATTTGCTCGAGAAGCTTGCGGAGGTCGGCGTTGAACTCGGTGATCCAGAGGTTCATCGTGTCCGCGACGCTCAGGCGGACGTTCTTGAGTTTCGACTGCATGTCGGCTTGCAGGGCCGGGTGCGTGTTGGCCAGGAAGACGAATTCGCTGTCGAGGTAACTGTCGGGAATCTTGGGCGCATCCTCGGCCAGGATGTTGAGGTCGGTCTGGATCGACTCGGCGTTGTTGAGGTCATCGACGTAGCTGCCGTGCCAGCGGAAGCTCTTGCTGCCCTGGCGAACCTCGAGGCCTTCCAGATCGACAGGTCGGCCCGCGTAGACGTCCTTCATGTCGGTCGGCCAGTCCTCACCGACGGCACCGACGAGGCGGACGGGCGTGAAGAAGCTGGCGCCGTACGCGAAGTACGTCGCGCTGCCGCCGATGACGTTGTCGCGTCGGCCCGCGGGGGTTTCGATGGTGTCGATGCCGAGACTGCCGGTGACGAGGAGAGACATGTGAATTGGGAGCTAGTAGCTAGGGATCAGGCGCTAGTCAGAAGTCAGAGTGGCCCCGACGGTAGTTGGCTGACCTTCACGCGTTGGGGGCTGACGCTGTAGAGGCGGCCGGGCGACAGTCGCTTGTAGCGGTCGAAGAGACGGTGCACGGCGAGCGGTGCGTCGGAAGGGCCGCTGTTCAGGAAAATCAGTGTTCGGCCGAAAGTCGCCTTGTCGCCGCTGCCGGGGAGGACGGCGTCGAGGGACTGGCGATTCGTCACGATCAGTTCGAGCTGATGACGCCGGGCGGCCTCGCGTCGGTCGATAGGGGATGCATCGGCGGCGAGGTCGATCTCCGCTGACGTCATCACCTTGTGCCCCGCCTCGGCGAAGGCTTGGCGGACGTCGTCGGCAGCATCATCGGGCAGCAGGAACCGCAAGACGGCAGGCTAGGCGATCACGGGTTCACTGGCTGATCGGTCCAGCCGTCGGGCAGCTGCGTCCAGATCGTTCGCTCGTGAGGCAAGACGCCCAGCGCGAGGTGGTCGCACGACGTCGGCGTGACTTCGAGCACGCGGAACGTTTCCGGCACCGGATCGTTCGACGGCACGCCCTTCACAAACGCCTCTTCGTCTTCACGCGGCAGCATCGGCGTCGGCCAGGCGAAGAGCGCTCTGGCGGAGTCACTCAACTCGCGCCACACGCGGGCGGAATCGTCATCCTCGGGTCCGATCAGCCGTGCCGTGCCGGCCAGGCGGAACTGCGTCCGGCTGTCGGCGAACCAGACGCACGCCTCGACACGGTCGTTTGCGTCGATCTGCTCAACCTTCTCGCTCCGGGCGTCCGTGCAGGCGACCACCCGGCCGTCGTCGCGAACGCCGCGGATGACGATCGTCCGGCACCGCGGCCGACCGGCGGCGTCGATCGTGGCCAGCATCAGGAGAGGCGGACCCGATTCCTTTTCCATCCCCCGGCGAAACTGTGACACCCAAGGCACCATCGCCCCGATTCTACATCCGTGCACGCCGAATGAATCTCAAGGGGCGGTTGTGCGTCAGAACGAGGCAATGTTAAGCTGGGTAAGGATTCAGCCGATCTACAGGTGCATCCAGAAGCGGCTGCTGACCGTATATTGGGCAAGGCGGGCTTGCCGGGCGGTTCGGGCAGACCGGGTAGGGAAACGTCGGACGCTGACTACGCGTCCGATCACGTGGCAGCGTCGACGCCTCGTCGGCCTTGCCGGTTCACCCACCACAGCAGC
>JBCDKH010000065.1 GCA_038746835.1 Planctomycetota bacterium
CAAGCTCGCCACGATCATCCTCGGCGACGGCCGGGTCGAGGCGGCCTGGAACGAACGCAACGAATACCACTTCAGCAACTTCGCACCCGGCGCCCACGATCGCATCCTCGACTTCCCCGAGGGCGTGGTGCCCGAGCCTCAGCTCCCGTCGGAATACGAGCAATTGGCACAGCCGTGACGTACGTTGAGTCAACGATGCAACACGAAACCCGCGAGCGCAGGGAAACCGGACTTTCGACAATCAAACATGAGTTCGACGTTTGCGTGGTCGGCGGTGGGATGGCGGGGCTGTGTGCAGCGATCGCGTCTTCCCGCAACGGCGCCAAGACCGTGCTCATCCACGATCGGCCCGTCCTGGGCGGCAACGCGTCGTCGGAGGTCCGCATGTGGATCTGCGGCGCTCGCGGCAAAAACAACAAGGAAACGGGCATTCTCGAAGAGATTCAGCTCGACAACTTTCGCCACAATCCTGCACTCGACTACTGCCTGTGGGACGCGGCCCTCTGGGCCAAGGCGTCGTTCGAGCCGAACCTCACGACGCTGCTCAACTGCTCCGTCAACGCAGGCACCATGGACGGCGACAAGCTCCGTTCGGTGCGTGCATGGCAATTGACGACCCAGGCTTGGCACGACATCGAGGCAAAGGTCTTCGTCGATTGCAGCGGCGACAGCATCCTCGCACCCATCAGCGGGGCGCTGGTCAGGACCGGACGTGAGTCGTGCGACGAGTTCGACGAAGACATCCAGCCGGCCAAGCCCGACGCCAAGACGATGGGCAACACGCTGCTCATCCAAGTCCGAAAGACCGACGAAGCCCAGCCGTTCACAGCCCCTGACTGGGCATACCAGTTCGAGTCGCCCGACCAGTTCGAACACCGCATCCGTGACGGCTTGCGGACGCACAACTTCTGGTGGATCGAACTCGGCGGACTCCAGGACACGATCGCCGACGCCGAGGTGATTCGCGACGACCTCATGCGCACGGTCTACGGCGTTTGGGACTACCTCAAGAACGTCGCGCCCGAACGTGAGAAGAGTCGCAACTGGGCGCTCGCCTTCGTCGGCTCGCTGCCGGGCAAACGCGAGAATCGTCGCTACGTCGGCGATCACGTCCTCACGCAGAACGACCTCCGCGACGGCGGACGATTCGCCGACACCGTCGCCTACGGCGGCTGGAGCATGGACGACCATCATCCGGCCGGCATGCTCTATCCGGATGAGCCGACGATCTTCCACGACGCGCCCTCGCCGTACGGCATTCCGTACCGGTGTCTCTATTCGAAGAACGTGCCGAACCTGATGTTCGCCGGGCGCAACATCAGCGTGACGCACGCGGCACTTTCCTCCACCCGCGTCATGGCCACGTGCGCCATCCTCGGCCAGGCCGCCGGCACCGCGGCGGGAATGTGTGCACGAGACAACCGGCTCCCGCGCGACCTGCGCAGCGGCCTGCCTCTGCAACGGCTACAGCAGCGGCTACAACACGACGATTGCTGGCTGCCGGGTGTCGATCGGCTCCTGCCCGAGTCCGCCACCGTCGCACAGATCAGCGGCGGCGGCGACGGCGCGGATTGCCTTGTCGACGGACATGATCGCGACTCCGCCGACGCGTCCCACGCCTGGGTCGCCTCCCCCGGCGATCAGGTCACCTTCACCTGGGACCAGCCCCAAAAGCTCGGCGGCGTCCGGCTGGTCTTCGACAGCAACCTGAACAACGACAAGCGCATGCCGTGCGCCTTTCCGCAGAAGGGCGATCGCTGCCTCGTCCCAGGCGAGCTGGTCCGCGGCTTCACCCTTGAAACGCGCGACGACGCCGACGACTGGCAGCGTGCTGCTGCGGTGTCGGACAACCACCAGCGTCTCGTCCGAGTGCCGCTCGATTCGGACACGCCTGTCACCGCACTGCGACTCACCATTGACGCCACCTGGGGCCGCGCGACCGCGCGCGTCTTCGCCGTCGAACCGACCAACGAAACGCTTGCACCGGTGCGCCCGCCCATCGAGCCAACGACCTGGGCCCAGCGGCTGGCCCAGGTGTCGCCGGAGGATCTCGCACCGCCTGCCAACGTCGAAAACGCCATCCGCAGCCACGGCCAGGTCGCGTGACCGGCTCGCCACACCCAAACAGCATGCCATGACGAACACGCCTCTGTTCAAGGTTCTAGCGGTCGTCGCCCTCGCCTTGTGTTGCAGCGTTTCGGCAGCCGAGGACACGCGGCCGAACATCGTCGTCATCATGGCCGACGACATGGGCTATGCCGACCTCGGCGCGCACGGCTGCACTGACATCTTCACGCCTGGTCTCGATCGTCTCGCCCAAGAGGGCGTGGTCTGCACGTCGGGCTACGTGACGCATCCGTTCTGCGGACCGTCGCGTGCCGGGTTCATCACGGGTCGCTATCAGGCGCGTTTCGGCCACGAGGTCAACCCTGCCTTCGATCCGGCCAACCCCAACCTCGGGCTCAGCGTCGACCAGACGACCTTCGTCAAAAGACTCCAAGACGCCGGCTACCACACCGGCGGCGTCGGCAAATGGCACCTCGGCGCGGCGGCTCCGTTCCACCCGCTCAACCGAGGTTTCGACTACTTCTACGGATTTCTCGGCGGCGGGCACGACTACTTCGAGATCAACCTGACGCTTCCCGTCTACGAGAGCTACAAGGCCGGGCTCATCCGCAACGAAAAGCCCGCGACTTTTGACGGCTACCTCACCGATGCGCTGAGCCACGATGCGGTCGCTTTCGTCGAACGCTCCGCTGGCAAGGACGAGCCGTTCTTCCTCTTCGTCGCGTACAACGCACCGCACCAGCCGCTTCAAGCGCCCGAAGAGGACATCGAGCGACACAGCCACATCGAGGATCCGCGTCGACGAACCTACGCCGCGATGGTGCACGCGATGGATCGTGGGATCGGGCAAATCCTCGACGCCCTCGAAGCGCAAGGCGTTCGCGACGACACAATGGTCGTCTTCCTCAGCGACAACGGCGGCCCCGAACCACGACCCGATCGTGCGGGCGGCAAGGGCAACGGATCGGACAACAAACCGCTGCGGGCCGGGAAAGGGTCCATGTATGAAGGCGGTAGCCGCGTGCCATTCCTGGTCTCCTGGCCGGCGCGACTGCCAGCTGGCGTGCACTATGACCGGCCGGTGATCGCGATCGACATCGCGCGCACGGCGGTCGAACTCGCTGGTGCCGACGCGGGCGACGAGTTGGAAGGCCGCAACATCGTGCCGTTTCTCACCCGCGAGCGCGAAGGCGACCCGCATGACGTCCTGTTCTGGCGTGGGCACAACGGCTCGCGGTTCGCGCTGCGATCCGGCGACCTCAAGCTCGTCAAGCCCAGCTGGGAGTCGGACAAGGTCGCACTCTTTGACCTCTCGGCCGACCTCGGCGAAAAGACCGACCTTGCCTCCAGCCGTCCCGACGAGTTGCAACGGCTTCTCGATCTCTGGCACGCGTGGAACGCCGACAATCAGCGGAACGACATGCTCGGAACGCTCCCGTATCACAAGCGTCTCGGCGAGCTATACGACAGCGAGCTGATGGCCGAATAGAAGAGTCGCCTTCGTGTCGATGCCCTCGGATCGCAAACCGCCCAACGTCGTCCTGATCGTCACGGACGATCAGGGCTACGGCGACTTCGGTTGCACGGGCAATCCGTGGCTCAAGACGCCCGAGCTTGATCGCCTGCACAGCGACGCCGTGCAGCTCCAGCAGTTCCACGTCGACCCGATGTGCGCGCCGACGCGGGCGGCGCTGATGACGGGCTGCTACTCGGCACGGGCAGGCGTCTGGAGCACGCTGACCGGCCGGTACTTTCTCAATCGCGACCTGCCCACGATGGCCGACGCGTTCAAGGGACGCGGCTACCGCACCGGCATGTTCGGCAAGTGGCATCTCGGCGACTCGGCCGGCTACCTGCCTCACGACCGTGGCTTCGACGACGCTCTCTACCACGGCGGCGGCGTGATTGGCGAAATGCCCGATCACTGGAACAACGACTACTTCAACGCCACGTTCGAACGCAACGGCCAGCCCGAATGCTTCGAAGACACCTACTGCACCGACGTCTGGTTCGACGAGGCGACGCGTTTCATCGAACACCAGACCCGAAACGATCAGCCGTTCTTCTGCTACCTCGCAACCAACGCGCCGCACTCGCCCTACGACGTCCACGAGCACTACGCCCGGCCGTACGTCAATCAGGGCGTGCCGCAGCCGCGGGCGAACTTCTTCGGCATGATCGCCAATCTCGACGAGAACGTCGGCAAGCTGCGCGATCGACTCGATCAGCTCGGCATCGCCGACGACACCATCGTCATCTACCTCGGCGACAACGGCACGGCCTGCGGTGCGACCGTCGACAAGGACGGCTTCGTCAACGACGGCTTCAATGCAGGTCTACGTGGGAAAAAGTGCTGGGCCACCGACGGCGGACACCGCAACCTCTGCCTCATGCAATGGCCCGCCGGCGGCTGGATCGGCGGCAGGGCGATCGGCTCGCTCACCGCACACTTCGATCTGCTGCCGACGCTCGCCGAAGCCTGCGGGCTCGACATCGGCGACGTCGACGGCATCGACATCGCAGGCCTGTTCGATCGCGACGACACACCCGATCGACCGCTGATCGTGCACAATCAGCAACGCGACAATCCCGAAAAATACAAAGACTTCGAGGTCCTCACCCGCGACTGGCGGCTCGTCCAGACCACCGAGTTCGGCCCGGGCTCGCGCGAGTTGACCCACGCCGACGACGACCCAGGCCAACGCGCCAACCTGATTGACGCCGAGCCCGACGTCGCCGGGAAGCTCATGCAGCTCTACGAAGCCTGGTGGGACCGGCTGAGCGACGGCTTCGAGCAAGTCTGGCCGTTTTACCTCGACCGCGACTCGAGCGTCACGATGACCGCCCACGCGTGGCACGGCACGACGCAGCCGACCGGCATCTACGACCAGGATCACTGCCGACTCGGCGTGGTGCAGAACGGCTACTGGTTGATCGACGTGCGCGAGCCGGGGCGGTTCACCATCGAGCTACGCCGCTGGCCACGCGAGGCCGACGCCGCGATCACCCAGAGCGTCCCCGCCCGGACCGGCGTGCCGCACGTCTCCAATAGGCCGGCCGGCGTCGCACTGCCGATTCGCCAGGCCACGCTCAGGATCGTCGACGACGCGGCCGACACGGTGCTGCTGGAACGCACGACACCAGTCGACGCCGAGCAAACGCACGTCACCCACGCTGTCGACCTCCCAGCCGGTCGCTTCCGCGTCCACTCGACCTTCACCACCGACGACGGCACCGAGCGCGGCGCGTACTACGCGTACATCGATCCCGCGTCGTGATCGGCACGCTCAATGCCCGCCCAGACCGCCGAGGACGTTCGCGGCGGCGAAGACGAGGACGGCGATCTGAATCAGCACGATCACCAGGTAGACCTTGCGACGCTTGAGCACGTAGGTAGGCACGAGGCTCGCGTAGCCGACGATCGTCAGCACGCCCAGGAGTGCCAGGCCGAGGAACGGCAGGTGATCGCCGCGACCGATGTCCGTCAGCCACGCCCAGCCGATGGTGCTCCCGGTCGTCTCGGCGAGCGTCTCCGCCGGCTCGTGCCAGTGCGCGACCACCTCGCTCCGCGGCACGCCCGAGGGTACGACGCCGGTGACGTAGACCCCGAACGTGACGACAAGCAGCACCAGTGACACCTTCGTGCCGACGTCGATGATCCGCGCGTACCGATACCGCTCCGGCGTGGCCGGGCGGAGGACGTCGGTCGGCGGTGGCGTTGCGTCGTCGGTCATGAATCGTCAGATGCCAAAACCCTTCAGCAACGCCCGAAGACCCGCGAGCCCGAGCATGCCGATCACGAGATAACGAATCGCCTTCGGCTTCACCACGGACAGCAGCCGCACACCGACGAGCGACCCGAGCATCAAACCCACCACGCTCGGCACCGCCACCATCGGCAACACCGCCCCGCGGTGGAAGTAGATCCACGCGGCGGACGTGTCCGTCACGCTCAAAATGAACACGCTCGACCCGACGCTCAGCTTCAACGGCAGACCCAGCACCAGGTTCAAGGCCGGCACATTCGCCCAACCCGCCCCGAGCCCGAACATGCCCGCGATGACGCCGATGAGCGCAAAGAGCAGCAGCCCGAGCCACGTCCGGTGCGTCTTCCACTCGATCCGCTCGCCCGTCGCTGCGTCGGTGTAGAAACCGCTCAGCCCGAGCGCCCGTCCGATCGCATCCTGCCTGCTGACGATCGGCCGCTCGGTGTTCTTCGAGGCGATCGTGAGCGCCGTCACGCCCAGAATCAGGATGCCAAGGCACAGCTGCACCAAATGCGTCGGCAGCCCGAGCCCGAGCAAAGCCCCGACGATCGAAAACGTCGACGCCACCAGCGCAAACGGCAACGTGAGCCGCAACGTCGCCAGATCGTTCCTGAGCAACCTCGGCCCGGCCGTGAGCGCCCCCGCGAGCGCCATGAACAGCCCGGCCCCGCGAACGAAGTCGAGGTGAAACGGAAACAACCAACTCACCAGCGGCACGTACAACACGCCCCCGCCCACACCCGCCAGAATCGCCACGATCCCCAGCACGAAGCAGAACACAAACAGCAACAACGGCCACGCCCACCAAGGCAGCGCATCACTCTGCGCCACCGCCAGCGAGGCATCCGACACAAGAGGCAACAGGGCGGTTCCGAACACGAGGGCCGGCACCGTAACGGCTCGCCTGACCGATGTCGCAATCCGCCCGGAGTTGCTCGCGACAAGGGCTTAAGACCTAGCCGCTCACAGCTCATCGCGGCCGGCCTTAGCTCTAACCACTGTTGCGCTCGTTCCAACCGCGAAGCGACTGTCCGGCGGTCGAGGGCAAGGCCGGCGGCGGGAATCCGGAGGTCGAGGGGATGTGGGCGTGGCACCGCATCGATGAGCTGCTCAAAGCCGACGATCGCGCCGGCCGACGGACGCAGCAAACGATCGACGAGGTCGTTCGTCTGGGCGAGGCATTCAGCATCGCCAGCGAGTACACGAGCTTCATTGTCCTGGAGAACGACGCCGAGTACCGCCGGTGGAACATCGAGCGACGCAACGCGCTCCGCATCAGTCGCGACCGCGAGGCCAAGGCCGAGACGCGCCGGAGGCGCTGAGCGATCGCGCAGCCGAGCAGATCGCCCCGCGTCCGCAGCACGCGAGCCTGCCGGTGGAGGCGTCACCGGTTACCGATCGTCAGACACCGCAACGTCCGCAGGCGCAGCAGCCTGACGTGCGTCCGAGTAGTGGCGATCTGCCGAGCTTCGGGCGGAATCGTCGAGGCGGTGGCGGCGGGGCGTTCGGGCCGATGGAAGTCGCGATGATCCTCGGCGGGTCGAGCCTGCTGGGTCTGCGTCGCCGACGCGCGGAGGTGGTGGCATCATGAGCGGCGGGGCTGTGACAGCCTCACGCACACCGGCGACGACGGGAAACCGTCGCCGCCGGCTTGGCGAGAGACGATGGCCGTGGGTGACGCTCGCGCTCGTCCTAGCGAGTTTGGCAGCGCAGCCGTTCGCGTCGTCGCTGAAGGTCGATCGCGACGTCACGGGCGAGCTGTGGCGGTGGCTCACGGGGCACCTGGTTCACTGGAACACTTCGCACCAGCTGTGGGACGTTGTGATGACCGCCGTCTTCGGTATCTGGCTCGAACGGCTGTCGCGGCGTGCGATGATGATTGCCGTGGTGCTGGCGCTCTTGTACGGATCGATGGTGTTCGCGACCGTGGAGACGGACCTCGCAACGTACCGCGGGTTGAGCGGCATCGCGTGTGGACTAGTCGCCGCTTGCGGTGTTGTCCTGTGGCAACGCGGGGATCTGCTGGCGTCGCTCGTGCTGCTCGTCGGCCTTGTCGCGAAGGTTCTGGGTGAAGTGATCGCGGGCGATGCGCTGTTTGTCGACGGCACATTCGAGAGCCTGCCGAGCGTCCACATCGCAGGTGCGGCTGCCGGCATCGTGGCTACCTTCTGCCGTGGCCGACCGGGTGACGAACGTTGACCTCGCCCCCAACGCGGCGCCGGCCCACTTCGTCGATCACGCCTTCGAGCGGACGTGGACCGTCCGCCGACCGGTTCGGCCGCTGTGGGAGTGGTTGAACGATCCGCGGACGTTCACGGAGTCCCAGGTCTGGCCGTTCCGCGTGGAGTTCATCGATGATCCGAACCTTGGCGTGTCGGGCATGCAGCAGGGCGTCTTGAACATCCATCACGGCCCGCTGCTCAGCGTCCACGGCCGCGTCGGCGACGTCCGCCCACCGGACGACGACGGCACCGGCGGCTATCGCGACCTGCAGTACGGCTACGGCAGCTACGCCATTTCGCTCCGCCTGGTCCGCCCGACGCGACTGCAGCTCTGGGTCGATCGCAAGGACGACGCAACGAGCACGCTGCGTGTCCGACTCGATAGCTTCGTCACGCCGAAGTTCGAACGCTGGTGGGAGCGTGGCCTGCGGCTCTTCTGGTCGCGGTTTCCCAATTGGGCCGAGCGAGGGTGACGTGCGTGCCTGAAAACTCACGCGTCGTCATCGCGATCGAAGAGGGTGCTGGCCGAACGAGCGGATGACGACGAAAGGCCAAAGTTTGCTCGGAGCAGGCCGAAGTCGTCGAGCTGAGTCGTCGCGTCGTAGGTGAAGTCGCCTGACGCCCAGAACGACGCCTGGCCGAAGCCGCTGCGGAGTCGGCCGAAGTCGGCAAGATCCACGCTGCCGCTGAGATCGGCGTCGCCGAGGAGGGCGTAGCTCAGAACGAAGTCGTTGCTGTTGAGTGACGTGCCGGAGATCGTCGAGAGCCCGAGTGTGTTGGCGTAGCCGTAGCCGATGCCGTCAGCCAGCGACGAGTCGCGAGAGACGCTGCTGGTCAGGCCTTGCGTTCCCAGCCAAGTGCCGCCCGCGTAAGCCTGCTCAATGCGAGTCTGGAAGAAGGTGTCGTCGCCAGGCGCTCGGTCGCGGAGGATGAGTGTGCTGTCGCTCAGGTCCAAGAGTGGCGCCGACGATCCGATGTTTGGCAGACCGAAGGTGTTGCTCACGTCCACGAGACTCTGAACGCCTGGAGCGATTTCGAGCGTGGCGCCCGCGAAGAGCTGGAGATCGCTGAAGGTCTGGCTGCCCGGAAGCGCTACACGCGTCGTGCCGACTTCGTCGTCGTTGAGGCGGAGAACGTCATCGCCTGGTCCGGCGTCGATCGTGAACAGCTCGCCGGGACGCTGGCCCTCGATGTCGATCACATCGCTGCCAGCGCCGGTGCGAATCGTGGTGACGCCGGGCTCGCCTGTAACGAGGATGGTGTTGGCACCGCTGCCGGTGGTGATGTCGAAGGCGTCGATGCCGTCGAACGAGGCGAGGGTGGTCGTGCCGGTGCTGGGCGACGTACGCAGGCTTCCGGACTGCGCACTACCCGGATCGACATTGAGCGTGAGGTCGCGTGCGCTCGTGCTGATCGAATCGTCGGCGATGAGCGTGTCGAAGCCGCCGTTGCCACGGAGCACGACCGCCTGACGGATGTCGTCAAGCCTTCGGGTGGTTGGGCTCAGTCGGAACGTGTCGTCGGCGTTCCCGGCGACGATTTCGGTGATGTCGAACGATGTGCCGTCGATGTCGTACAGCGTCGGCTGCGGGCTGCCGAGAATCAGGTTGCGGTCGCCGCTGAACTGAATCTCGGGGCCGCTGCCTTTGACAAGCCGGTCTTGGCTGAGTCGCGAGTTGAAGACGAGAACGTCGGCACTGTTGGCGTCAAATCCGTCGAGCGAGTCGTCGAAGATGATCGGATTGTCGAACGAGTCGGCACCGCCACGAAGAATGAGCGGCCCGAGGATGTTGGAGTCGAGGTCGCCGCCGCCGACAGTCAGTTCATCAGCACCATTGTTGGCATCGACGGTCACCTCCGTCCCAGCGGCGGTGGAGAGGATGTCGATGTCATTGAAGCCGTTGCTCGCCTCGAATAGCAGCGAGCTGAAGCTCTCAAAGTCGAGTCCAGGGAAGATGCCGTTGGAGGCCCCCGGCTTGCGAAGTGTGGCGGCGGTCAGGACGTAGTCGTCGAAGCCGCCGTCAGACGTGTCGTCGACGACGAGCGAGTCATTGCCAGCGCCGCCAAGGAGGGAGACGAGGCCAGTGAGTGCGTCGAGGTCGCGTTCGACGGGCGTGAGCGAGGCATCATCATTTCCTCCACCTAAGTCAAGCTTGAGCGGGCCGGTGAACGCGTGCAGTCGGAACGACTCGCCGCGATCACCCGCAGTGACGGTGGTCGACTCGATCTCCTGGTAGAACGTGGTCTGGCCGCGAGCAGGGTCGCGAACGATGCGGTCGGCGAAGAAGTCCCAGCCGTCGAAGCCGACGGTGCCGATGCGATCGTCGACGTGCAGCGTGTCGGTGCCGATGCCGCCGTCAATGTCGACGTTCCGCAGATTCAGCGCGAGGTCACCGTCGCCGACGGTGATGGTGTCATCGCCGATAGCCGTGTCGACTCGGATCGTGGCGTTGTTCTGCGTGGCGAGGATGTCGACAGCGTTGTTTGCGTTGTTGGTGACGAGGCTGATGTCGTCGACGTTTTGGATGGCAAAGCTCTCGAAGCCACCCGTGTTGCCTGGCTTGGTGAGCGACAGGAAGTTGGGCTCGGTGCTCCGGTCGAATCGGTACGCGTCATCGCCACCTAGGTCGTTGTTGTCGTCGAGCAAGACCTGATCGCTGCCGAGGCCGCCTCGCACGGTTGTATTGCCGGCGAAAGAGTCGAGGCGTCCGATGGAGTTTCCGCCTGAATCGAACGAGACGTCAAAGACGTCATTGCCGTCTTCGCCGTAGATGTCGACGTCGAGCGATGCCTGTTTGCTCGCGAGGCGGAAGCTGTCGTTGAAGTCCGTCGCGAAGAGCGTGATCTGTTCGACGTCGAACGGATCGACCCGACTGAGGACACCACCCGATCGGCTGAGCACCCCGCCGACGATTGAGTAGTCGCGCCCGACAGTGGACGCATCATCATCAACGATGAGCACGTCGTTGCCAGATCCACCGTCGAAGCTCAGTTCCTCAGCGATGAGATCAAGATCGCCCTGGACGAACAAGTTGTTGTCGCCTGTTCCGGCGGAGATGTTGAGGGTTCGTGCAGGCTTTAAGAGCGTGACGCCACCGAAGCTCGGACCGCCGCGGGTGATAACAGCATCGCCGGTCGTCGCGTTGATGCTGAAGTCATTCCCGCCACCGCCGACGAAGTCGACGAGTGTCACTCGGTCAAACAGCCCGAAACTGTCAAGCGTGATCGGGGCACGGATCGTGTCCAGGTCACCGCCGCCGATTTGAACGAAAGCGTTGTCTGGCGACGACAACTCGAAGCCGACGCGTGCGTTGTCGGACACGGTGCCGAGGCTGAAAACACGAACCGTCGGCGCGGCCGAGCCGCTTGTCGAGAGGCGCAGTTTGTCGCCAGTCGCTCCTTGAACCGTGACCGTGCCAGCGGCGCTATTTATCTTTCGCAGAACGAGTCCACTGCTGCCGTCACTGACGTCAAAGGCAGTTGCGATCTGCAGCGTGTCGACAACCAACACCTCATCGGTTCCAGAACCCGTGTTAACGACGACGTTGCCAGGCACGACATCATCAAGGCTGTTGTTCGTGCTTCCAATCTGAACAACGTCGTTTCCTGATCCTGTTTCGACGACAAGGTCAAAGAGCCGACCGAACCCGGCATTGCTGATCTGACGCACGACGACGACGTCACGCCCGGCCTGTCCGAGCACGGTGACCGGCAGACTGGATTCAATGGCTGCGATGTTGATGTCAACCTCCACACCATTCAGTCGGAAGTCGATGTGCGGCGACGGATTGACGGAGTTAGCGACGCCAAAATCGATCTGCATGTTGTCGATGTTCGCAGCATCGTCGTTGCCCACGAACTCGACGGTCGTCGGGTAGAACCGACCTCCACTGCCCAGACGCACGAACCGGTCGGTCACCGTGAGCGTGTACGCTCCGCCGAACCCAGAGGTGGAATCGCCAGATCCGCTGGTCGAGTCGTAGAGGTCGTTCTCGGCATCGCTGACTCCGATGAAGAACGTGCCGGCTGTCGAGAACGTGTGCTCGAAGTAGCCGAAGCTCGCCTCTGTCCCAAACACCTCGTCGGGAGCTTGATTCTCGGTCTCCGTAGCGAGCTCGACCCCAATGCTGTCGAAGAGACGAAGACGCAGTGATCCAATGAGGCTGCTGGTTGGGTCCAGATCAAAACCGAACGTGTCGCCGGCATCGGCTTCGAAGCCGTAGAGGTCGACGTCGCTGCCTTCGGAGATGTCCTGAAAGCCCACATTCGCACGCCGCCCGACGAACGAGAGCTCCGTCGCCTCCAAGAACGTGTCGTCAGGATCATCCGAAGACTCGGCGATGGCATCGCCAGCAAGCAGCAACCGACGTTCAAGCCTCTCGTGAACGGCGGATCGATTACGAAACTGGGGCTTGGATTGGCAAGGCATTTTCTATCACCTACGAACTATCTTTTGAGCGCTTTTAATCGCGAAGATACACGAACAAGGTACCTGCGCGAGCGCGATTCTGGTCCGGTTTCCCGATCTGCTCCGGCGCGAGAGTCGGGGTCCGTTCGGCAGAACCAGCGTCGTGTCTGCATCAACGATGCTCAGAGTGACGTCGCAGACCACTCGATCCGTTCGTCTTTGACGGCGGACGCAATTGAGTGCGGTCTCGTTGCGATTGGGCTTCACGACTTCGGGTTCTGATCCAATGAGCCAGCTTCTGGACGCCTGTGAGTCGCGCGATTCTCTTACCGCGATGCGCACGAGCAGTACGCTCGCATCACCATGTCCACGCCCGTCGCGACGCCGGATCGGCCGAACATTTTGCTCATCACGACGGACCAGCAGCGGTTCGATGCGATGCGGTTGAACAACCCCGCCACGCCGTTGCGGACGCCGCACCTCGACGCGTTGGCGGCGAAGGGCGTCAACTTCACGCGGGGCTACACAACCTGCCCGGTCTGCATCCCGGCCAGGCGGACGCTGCTGACCGCGCATCATCCCACGTCGCACGGACTCACGCGGTATGAGGACGGCAAGAACTGGGAACCGCCGTTCACCGTGCCACAGCTCGTCGGAGACGCCGGCTACCAGACGCAACTGATCGGCAAGCTGCACCAGTGGCCGCAACGCAAGCGGTTCGGGTTCGACCACATGGTTCGGTCCGACTCGCCCAACCACCGGCCCGACTCGAAGTACCACCCGCACAACGACTACACGCACTGGCTGCAGTCGTTCGACCCCCGCATTCAGCCGAACAACCACGGCCTCAACGGCAATTCACGCGTCGCCCGGCCGTTCAACCTCGAGGAGAATTTGCATCAGACCTCGTGGCTGGCGGACGAGGCGGTCGACTTCCTGACGCGTCGGCGTGACCCGTCGATGCCGTGGTTCCTGCACCTGTCGTTCTGGGCACCGCACCCGCCACTGGTTCCGCCGCAAGCGTATTGGGGTCTGTACAAGGACCACGACGCCAAGCCCACCGTCGGCGACTGGGCACGCGGCCTGGAAGAGAGAGGCTCCGCCGGCCGACCTGTCGATGGGGCCGTCGGTCCCTTCGACGACGTTGAACTGCGACGCGCGATGGCCGGCTACTTCGGGCTGATCCAACACGTCGACGATCGCATCAACACGGTCCTGGACCGCTACTTCGAGTACGGCACGTCGCGTCGTCACGAGCCGACGCTGGTCCTCTTCACCAGCGACCACGGCGAGATGCTGGGCGACCATCATCTCTGGCGGAAGAGCCTGCCGTACGAGGGCTCGGCACATGTGCCGCTTTTCGTCACCGGTCTCAACATGGAGACGCAGTCGGGCACGAGCGACGCGTTGGTCGGCCTCGAAGACATTGCCGCGACGATCCTCGACGCCGCCGGGGCCGACGTGCCCGAGACGCTTTCGGGCGCGAACGAAGGCAAGACGCTCATGCCGTTCCTGCGCGGCCAGACGCCGCACGTCCGCGATCGCCTCTTCGGCCAAATCGAGTCGGGACGACCGTCGAATCACTACGTCGTCGAGGGCGACTTCAAGTACGTCCGCTTCCAGCAGACCGGCGAGGAGCAGCTCTTCGACGTCGTCGCCGACCCACAGGAGCGAACCGACCTCTCCGGCGACCACAGCTACCTCGGCCCAATGCGCGCCGTCCTCAACGACCACCTCGCCGCGACGGGCCAACCGGTGCCGGACGACGCCGACCTGCGTCCCTGCGGCAACCGGTTGCCTTCGGTATTTTGAAGTCGTGACGGATGCAGCCGACAGCTTCTGAGTTACCCTTCTTGCGATGAACAGGCGAAGGGCGAAGCAGGGAGTGACGATCCTGTGGTCCGTCGGCATCGCGGCGGTGCTTCTGGTCCTGACCGCAACGGTCATGTTGCCAAGCACCAAGCGTGCGAGTCCAGATGTGATTCGGATGATTGAAGAGCGGCGGCAACTTGAGGAAGAGCAGGCCGCCACACAACCGGCCAGCCAGCCGACGACGCGATCGATCCTCGACTGGCCAGAGCCGCCGTTCGCGTCACCGCCGCTGGGGTCGACCAAGGTCTACATCCCCAATCGCGAGAGACTCGAGCGTCACCTCAAACGACCGACGACTCGGCCGGCGGGGGAAGGGGCGGCGGACGAATGACGCTCGTCTACACCATCCTCTTCGCCGGGGCGATGTTCGTCGTCATGGCGCTCATCTTCCGCCCGCTGGAGCGGGTCTTTCCGGCAAAGCCCGATCAGCCGATGCGACGGCCGGGCTTCTGGCTCGATCTCAGCTTCTTCGTCGGCCAGTACGTGCTCTGGAACGGGCTGTGCCTGTGGGTCGTCGCGATGATCGGTGGCGGCGTGCGGTGGCTCGTGCCGAGCGCGATCGTCGACACCGTCGCGAGCTGGCCGCTGTGGGTGCAGTTTCCGATCGTCATCCTGCTAGGCGACGGGCTGATCTACTGGGGCCATCGCCTTCAGCACCGTGTCGGGTTCCTCTGGCGATTCCACGCGATTCACCACTCGGCCGAGCACCTCGACTGGCTGGCGGCGCATCGGGAGCATCCGCTGGACACGATCTTCACGATCACGCTCGTGAACCTGCCGGTCTTCGCCCTCGGGTTTCCCGTCGAGGCTTTGGCGCTATTCGCAGGCTTCCGAGGGCTCTGGGCGATTTTCATCCACGCCAATGTCCGACTGCCGATCGGGCCGCTGCGTGTGCTGATCGGCGCTCCTGAGCTGCACCACTGGCACCACGACAAGGCCCGCGACGCCGGCAACTACGCGAACGTCTCGCCGATCTTCGACCTGCTTTTCGGCACGTACGTCCACCCGGGCCACGAGCCCGAGGCCTTCGGTGTCGAAGAACCCTCGCCCAAGAGCTACCTCGGGCAGCTTCTCTGGCCATTCCGACGAAAGAAGCACGCCGACGAACGACTTACGCTCGGTCGTGCCGGCGGTGACGATTGACATCCAGCACACGGACGGAGCCGCTCGAACGGGTGTCGTCACCACGCCGCACGGGCAGTTCCCGACACCGGCGTTCATGCCGGTTGGGACGCAGGGTTGCGTCAAGGGCATCACGCCGGACCGGCTGAGGGACGGTGGGGCGGGTTGCGTGCTGGGCAACACGTACCACCTCATGCTCCGGCCCGGCGAGGAGACCGTCGCGAAGCTCGGCGGGCTGCAGCGGTTCGGCGGGTGGGGCGGGCCGATGCTGACGGACTCGGGCGGGTTCCAGGTCTTCAGCTTGGCCGACCAGAGCACGATGACCGAAGAGGGCGTCACCTTTCGCAGCCATCTTGATGGCTCGCTGAACCAGCTCACGCCCGAGCGGTCGATGCGAGTCCAGAATCAGCTCGGGGCCGACATCATCATGGCGTTCGACCACTGCCCGGCGGGCGACGCACCACGCGATGTTCAACTCGATGCGATGGAACGGACGACGCGATGGCTGGAACGGTGCGTGAACGCCCACGCCCGTCCCGACGAGCAGGCGCTCTTCGGCATCGTGCAAGGCGGCGTCGATCTGGAGCTTCGGGCAGAGCACGCTGAGCAGCTGGCGGCGTTCGATCTGCCCGGGTACGCGCTGGGCGGGCTGGCCGTGGGCGAGGGGTTCGAGGCGATGCAGAAGGTGCTCGCATCGACGACGTCGTTACTACCGGCCGAGAAACCGCGGTATCTGATGGGCGTCGGCTACCCGCGCGACATCGTCGAGGCGGTCAGCCAGGGCGTGGACATGTTCGATTGCGTCCTGCCGACGCGGAACGGCCGGGGAATGGTCGTCTGGACGACGGCCGGCGAGACGCTGCGGCTGAAAAACGCCAGGTTTGCCGACGACGACCGGCCGATCGACCCGGATTGCGACTGTTACACTTGCCGGACGTACAGCCGCGGGGCGCTTCGGCACTTCTACCTGGCCGGGGAGATGCTCGGGCCGATCCTGGCGAGCTTGCATAACCTCGCCTTCTACGGTCGGTTCATGGCCGACCTGCGGACGGCGATCGCGGCGGGGCGATTCGACGACTTTCGGGACAACGACCCGCGGTGCCACATTGCCCCTGCCGACTCGGGCGACCGTCCGCCCCACAAGCACCTTCCAAGCAGCCCAGCTCACGACCGCGCATGACGACGATGGACCTTGCCAGCATCCTCCTCCCCCTCGCCCAGGAAGCCGCAACGGAAGTCGCCCCCGCGGCCGTCGAAGGCGCGTCCGAGGGTGGTGCCAAAGAGCCTGCACCGCAGACCTTCCAGCTGCTCCGGACGTTCGTCCCGTTCATCCTCATCGGCATCTTCTTCTACCTCATCCTCATCGCCCCGCAGCGGAAGAAGCAGAAGGAGACGCAGAAGATGATCGCCGCCGTCGCCAAGGGCGACAAGGTCACAACCATCGGCGGCATCCTCGGCACAGTCGTCGGCGTCGCGGACGATCACGTCACCGTCAAGGTCGACGAAACCAGCAACACCAAGCTCAAGTTCCAGAAACAGGCGCTGGCCAGCGTCGAGCCCAAGAACGCACCCGAAAAA
>JBCDKH010000066.1 GCA_038746835.1 Planctomycetota bacterium
GACCTCGTTGGGTGGGCCCAGGCCCACCTCTTTCGCAGCCTATTTCCGCACTCGTTGGTGGGCCTGGGCCCACCCTACGGTGTAGCTCATGGTTTCAGAGACGCGGAGCGAGGAACTGCACGAAGTCGCCACATCCGAACCCGAACAGGAGCAGCTGCAGCAGGTGCGGTCCGACCGCATCGAGCGGGCCATCGCCTTCGCCAAGGAGGCGGCGAAGCTGTGCGCGGATCTGAAGTGCCGCGATGTCCGCGTGCTCGACGTCAGCAAGGTTTCGCCCGTGACCGACGTGTTGGTCCTGGCCACCGGCGCTAGCCCGCGTCAGATGCGGGCGGTGGCCGAGCAAGTGGTCGAGGCGGCCGAGCCGTACGACCTGTCGCCGATGAGCTCGTTCAAGCGCAGCGAGGCCGACGACCGCTGGATCGCGCTCGACCTGATCGACGTGGTCGTCCACCTCTTCGACGAAGAGGCCCGCGGCTTCTACGACCTCGACGGCCTCTGGGGCGACACGCCCGAAGTGAAGTGGTTCGAGCACGAAGTGGCCGGGTCGGCCGCTCCGTCATCCTGAGCGAGCAAAGCGAGTCGAAGGACCTCGCCTGAAGTCGCGGCTTCCGCTGCGAGGTCCCTCGGCTGCGCTCGGGAGGACGGACCCTTGGCCTGCGGGTCGCAGTTGTGCCGGCTATGCTCTCCGCCCATGGCCAAGGCACGCGCGATCCTCAAACGCCGCAAGGCGGTCAAGAACATCCGCAAGATCACCAAGACCATGCAGATGATCGCGACGGCCAAGTTCCAGAAGTCGCTCAAGCGCGCCACCGGAACCAAGCCCTACACCGCCAAGATTCGCGAACTCGTCGAAGAGCTCGCCGCCACCGTTGGCAACGTCGAGCACCCGCTCCTGAAGCGCGTCACCCCGGACAACAAGGTCGGCCGAATCGCTCTGGTCGTCCTCACGAGCGATCGCGGCCTTGCCGGGGCGTATAACGGTAGCGTTCTCCGTGCAGCGGATCGTTTCCTGCGTGGTTGTGACAACGCCAACAGCGAGGTCGACCTCCATATCGCCGGCAAGAAGGGCGTGGCCTACTTCAAGTTTCAGGGCCGGGAGATGGACGACCAGATCGTCATCGGCGACGAGCCGACGAGCGAGAAGGTTCGCCCGCTGGCCGAGCGGCTGATCAGCGACTTTTGCGAGGGCCGGGTCGACGCGGTCTACGTCGCGTACATGAACTTCATCAGCACCGGCGTGCAACGGCCGGAGGTCTCGGCACTACTTCCGCTGAGCGGCGTGAAGGAACTCGTGGACGACCTCGCTCAACAGGCGGCCGAACGCGACGCCCAGATCGCCGCTGGCATGCTCGACGCGACCAACGTCGGCGACGTCGATGCCTCGGCAGAGGAAGTCGTCACCACGGGCGAGGTCGAGTACGACTTCAGTCCGTCTGCCGAAGAGTTGCTCGGCGAACTGCTGCCGCTGACGGTCAAGAGTGCGTTCCTGCAGTGCTTCCTCGACGCCACCACCAGCGAGCACGTCGCTCGGATGGTCGCCATGAAGAGCGCCACCGACAACGCCGACAAGATGGGTAAGGCTCTCCAACTTCAGTACAACCGCGCCCGCCAGAGCCAGATCACCACCGAGCTGTCCGAAATCATGGGCGGCGTCGAGGCGATGGGCTGATGTCGCTCTAACGCCCGGCGATAGCGCTGCGTCGCGTGAAGACAAAGGGACGCGGAAGCGCCAACCAGATGCCCCGCCTTAACCAACGCGCCGAACTCGTCGTCACGCCACGACGGTCCTCGATGGTGTGAATCGCGTTCGGCAACCGTGTCTGTGGCTGTGAACCGTGCCGGTCAGGACGATCTTCGACACGGTGAAGTCCGACAGATCGCAGCTGGTCTTCGCGAAGCAAGAGGCGTGTCGGCAGATCAGATCCAGGCCAACGTACTCCCCCTCGAGAGCGCCGACTGCGCCTGCCGAATCGAACGCGCGACCTTGAGCCGCTTCGCCCGTCCGATCACGGGACGCGGCAGCGACCGTTTGGCGATGTCTTTGAGCGTCCCCGTCACAGCGCCAGCGTAGTGGCTCCGACGCTCATTCGCGAAGGACTTTCAATGCGTCAGAGTCCGAACGAGGCGCTCACTCGCCACGACCGATCGAGATGCCAGTCGGCGTGAGTGTGACGACGTGATCGACAATCGGGCCGTCCTCGCTGCCGGGTTCGCCCGAGACGCGCCACCAGTCTACCTCCGAAATGGCGGGCTCATTCGGGGTCATCACAAACGTGCCGACGACCCCGCCGATCAGCAGCGCCCACCCAGGCAGCGTCCACCACGAGCGGCCCCGGCGACGGCTGGGCGACAGACGCAGCATCAGCCACTCCGCCGGGCCGAGCACCAGGCCGAGCGCGATGAGCGCGACGAACGTCCGTCCGGCGACAGGCGGCTCGACGGCGTCGGCGTGCGTTCGGTCTGCCAACGGAATCGCCGGCAACGTCGTCGGGCGGACGTGATGGAAGACGACCACGCCTTGGCCGACATCGGCCGAGGTCGAGTCATTCGCAGGATCGACGCCGTCGAGCAGCCAGCGTCCCGTGCCATCCGCATCCGCCACGCGTTGCGTCGGCACGCCCGGCAGCAGCGTGACGATCGGCCCGCTCTGCGGTGCCGATCCGTCGTCGAGCCACAGGTGGAGCAGGCCGCCGTCGCGGACCCACTCCGCGATCGCCGCCTGGGCTTCCGGAGCGATGTCGCGTGGCCGAAAGTCGGCAAGGACGAGCGCATCGACCGCCTCGTACGCGACGGCCGCGGTCGGCAGCAGCCTCGGCGGAATCCGCGTCGCCTCGGCGTCGACTGATCCGCCCGCGACAACGACGAGCGGCTCCGCGTCCGCGACGATCAGCGCCGCCTCATCCGCCGGTGCCCGCGGCGTCCTCGGCCAGTGGCCCAGCGTCGCACCCGTCTCGGCGTCAGCGACCCGCAGGTGAATCGCCCACGGGTCGATATCCACCGGCAGCGTCGCCAGGAACGTCTGCCGCCCCGGATTCAGCGTCGCGGGCTGCCGCAACACCATCGCCTGCCGCCCGGTCTGCGGGACGTACCACTCCAACACGACGGCCTGCAGCGTGTCGCTGTCGATCATCGCCACCGCCGGATGCCAGTGGCCGGGCCGAACGAGGTCGTTCCACCCGACGCTCGCATCGAGCCGCGTGACGTCCGCCTTGGCCGCGGTGGCGACGAGGAGGGCGAGCACGACGAGGCCGAGGGTCCGCACGTCGGGAGCGTACCGCATCGCGTCGTGGTACGGTGCGGACGGTGTCGGTGTGGCTCCTGATCCTCGGCATGACGCTCGGCGTCGTGCTGCTCGTCCTCGGCCTCCGCGGCCGACGTGTCGACGACCACCCCCTCTGCCGCCGCTGCCGGCGAGACCTCTTCGGCTTGGCGGACGTCACCACCTGCCCCGAATGCGGCCATGATCCCCAGCCGGTTCGGATCGGCAACCGCGAGCGAAGGCCGCGATTCGTCGGCTTCGGCGTGACGCTTCTCACGCTCGCCGCGTTGCCACTGGCGGCAGTCGTGACGGTGTCAGTGGCTGACATCGACCTGAACCGCCACAAGCCGGTGTGGCTGCTGATGCGGGAGAGCCGGACTTCGGTCGAAGCGGTCGAAGAGCTCCGCAGCCGGCAGACGCAGCGAATACTCACGCCGGCGCAAGTAGAGCAGATGGCTGAGACCTTCCTTCGGCACCAAGCTGATCTGGATCTGCCTTGGCTCGACGGTAAGGGCGATTGCATTCAGGACGCGTTCTTCGCCGGCAACATCGATGAGGGCGAATGGCTGAGGTTTCTCGCTCAGGCGTTGTCACCGGCGATCGTGGTCCAAGAGACCCCATGTGCAGGGTCTGATGTCCACTTCGAGTTCAACCAGGCTGCGGCCAGAGGACCAGACCTCGGTTCGACGTTCTGCAAGATCGTGCTCATAGTCGATGGTGCGACGTTTGCCACTGAGCAACTCACTCTTGCCAGCGTCAGTCTCAACGACAGCGAGGATTGGCTTATCCTCAGTCGCTCCGATGACTACCGCGTCTCGGGCGGAGCACCAGCGTTCGAAGATGGCGAGGTGGTGGAAATCGTTTTGCTTGAGGCGTTCAACGTGTTGGGGTTCAAGCACGGTCGCGGAGCGGTCGAATTCTCAGCGGATGACCAAGTGAAACAGCCACTTGCACGCGTGCGAGCGGGGCCCGTGTGCAGCGAACGTCCGACCTGCATCCACAAGGAAGAAGGCTGGTACGGACCTCCGACAGCATCGCCTACCGCGGACGGCGTTTGACCCCGGCCCCGGCGTACCGAACACTTGCGTCCCGCCTTGCGATGACGACCAGCGCCCACAGCTTCCACAAGAGCCTGCTGCTGGCCGTCGTCGTGTTCACGATGTGTGCCGACGGCGGGGTCGTGCCGGAGCAGGTCGTCCTGCGCGCCGCGGCGGCGGTCGGGACGGCGAAGGCGGAGACGCCGCAGCAGCGGGCGGCGGAGCGGCGGGAAGTTCGGCGTCAACAGCAGCAACCCGCCGTTCGAGCGGCCGTCGTCGATCGGGCGGAGCGGGTCGTCGCCGCTGCGAGGCCGCGGGCGACGGACAGGTTGGAGGATGGGGTTCGGCTGACGTTCGAGCAGTTGCGGTTGCCGCCGCCGGGTGTGGCGTGATGGTTTGTTTGTTTCCTGCGTGACGCGGTTCGTGCACCGCGTGCTTTTCCATCTCGTCCGTCCAGAGACCCGAGCCTTTCGGCCCGGCGTCGCCTTCTCACCCGCTCATCCCATGAACTTCGTTGGTAAGTCCCTCACCAAAGTCTTCGGTTCGCGCAACGACCGCCTGCTGAAGAAGTACCGCAAAATCGTCCAGCAGATCAACGACGCCGAGCCCGCCGCCCGGGCCAAGACCGACGCCGAGCTTCGCGACCGCACGCAAGAGCTGCGCAAGCAGATCGTCGCGGGCGACACGACCATCGACGCCGTCCTGCCCGAGGCGATGTCGATCATCCGCGAGTCGATGGACCGCCAGATCGGCATTCGCGAGATCTTCAACCCGGAGCTGAACTTCGACCCGGACAAGCTCAACGACGAGATGCTGCAGACCTACGACATGGTCCAGCAGCAGATGATCGCGACGGGTGCAGACTACAAGCACGTCGAGATCCCGCTGAAGCTCTACGACGCCGTCCGCGAGATCTACCCGGTCTCCCGCCCGCCGTTCCGGGCAAGGTGTTTCGATGTGCAGCTCATCGGCGGCATAGTCCTGGCCGAAGGCAAGATCGCGGAGATGAAGACGGGCGAGGGCAAGACCTTCGTCGCGCCGCTGGCCGCATTCCTGCGGGCGCTGCGTGGGCAGCACACGCACGTCGTCACCGTCAACGACTACCTCGTCAAACGCGACGCCATGTGGACCCGGCCCGCGTTCGAGCACCTCGGCTTCAGCGTCGGCTACCTCCAGCAAACCCTCATGCCCGGCGGCAAGGGACGCAAGGACGCCTACGCCTGCGACGTCACCTACGGCACGAACAGCGAGTTCGGCTTCGACTACCTGCGTGACAACATGAAGGAACGGGCTGACCTGCAGGTGCAGGGCCCGCTGGACTTTGCGATCATCGACGAGGTCGACTCGATCCTGATCGACGAGGCCCGCACGCCGCTGATCATCTCCGGCGAGGCCAACACCGGCGCGCCCAAGTACCGCGAGGCCGACGAGGTCGCGCTTCACATCATGGACCTGGCCCGTCCGTGGCAGAAGGCCCAGGACGAGGTCGACGCGGCCAAGCGTCTCATCAAGGGCGCTGAGAGCGACCTCGACAAGGCGTCGTCGAAGGAAGACAAGAAGAAGGCCGAAGACAAGCTCGCCACGGCCAACAAGCAGCTCGACGCCGCGCTCGACAAGCAGGCGGAAACCGTCCAGTACTACGAGGTCGAGATGGACAAGAAGTCCGTCCACCTCACCCACGAAGGCATCGCCGCCGCCCAGGAGAAAGCCGGCGTCGGCAGCTTTTACGTCGGCGACAACATGGACTGGCCGCACCTGATGGAACAGGCGATGCGGGCCCACGTCGTGTACGAGCGGGACAAGGACTACGTCGTCGAGCCGAACCAGCGAACCGGCACGATGGACGTCGTCATCGTCGACGAATACACCGGCCGCAAAATGGTCGGCCGGCAGTGGTCGGACGGCCTCCACCAGGCGGTCGAGGCCAAGGAGAACGTCCCGATTAAGAAGGAGACGCAGACGATGGCCACCATCACGCTGCAGAACTTCTTCAAGCTCTACAAGGCCCTGGCCGGCATGACCGGCACCGCCCAGACCGAGGCCGAGGAGTTCGCCAAGATCTACAAGCTCGAGGTCGTCTCCATCCCGACGAACCGCCCGGTCGTCCGCCTCGACTTCACCGACCTCGTCTACCGCACCGAGCCCGAAAAGTGGGACGCGATCCTCGACGACATCAAAAAGAACTCTGATGCCGGTCGCCCCGTGCTCGTCGGCACGACATCGGTCGAAAAGAGCGAGTTCCTCAGTCGTCTGCTCAAGCAGAAGTACGGCATCGACCACGAAGTCCTCAATGCCAAGCAGCACGAGCGCGAGGCCCACATCGTCGAGAACGCTGGCAAACAGCACAAGAACAAGCAGGGTCAGCTCGTTGGCAACGTCACCATCGCGACGAACATGGCCGGGCGTGGCACGGACATCAAGCCGTCGCCCAGCACGTTCTACGAAGTCAAGAGCCGCGACGGCGACGTGAAGCTCGAACAGCGTGAGACCGGCACCGAGGTCGTCATCCCGGCCGACGACATCCAGCTGCGTGAGGCTTTCCAGGTCGACTCTGGCCACGACGTCGTCGGCGGACTGCACGTCGTCGCGACCGAGCGGCATACTTCACGCCGCATCGACGACCAGCTCCGCGGCCGATCGGGTCGGCAGGGCGATTCTGGTTCGTCCCGGTTTTACGTCAGCCTGGGCGATCCGCTGATGAAGATGTTCATGCCCGAGTGGGCGACGAACGTCCTCAAGAAGGCCGGGCTCGAGTACGGCGAGCCAATCGAGAGCAAGCTCGTCACACGGCAGATCGCCGGTGCTCAGAAGAAGGTCGAAGAACGCAACTTCCTCAGCCGAAAGAGCCTGCTGGAGTACGACGAGGTCATGGACCACCAGCGGCTGCAGTTCTACGGCCTGCGGCAGAAAGTGCTCGAAGGTCGCGAGATCGACAGCGTCATCTGGGACATGATCGGCGAAAGCATCGGCGACGCCGTCGATCGCTACATCGGCCAGGACTACAGAGCCGGCGTCCTCGCAGAATGGGGCCGAAATACGTTCCAGACGCAGCTCGACACCGAAGACCTCATCGGCCTGCGTCGGTTCGAGGACGTCCGAGATCTCTACAAGCAGAAGGCCAAGAACGACGTCCGCGACACCATCCGCTCAACGCTCGGCGAGTTCATGGGCGAGGACCGCACCGACCGTTCCATGTGGGACACGCGCGGCCTCCGCACCTGGGCCAAGAGTCGGTACGGCGTCGAGCTCTCGACGGCACAGATCAACCAGATCGAAGCCGACGACCTCGAAGAGCGCCTCGCCGAATCGGCGTACGAGGGCATCGACAGCATCGACACGACGCCCGTCCAGCCGTTCCTGGAGCCGCTCTACCCGGCCAACGAGCTTTGCCGCTGGGCCAACGAGAAGTTCGCAATCGGACTCCAGGCCGAAGAGCTGATGCTCGACAGCGAGCGCAACCTCTCGCGGCCGGTTGAGGAGATCATCGACCTCATCGAGAAGCGGGCACGCGACGCCTACGCGAAGCGCGAGGTGACGTTCCCCGTCGAGCACGTCGTCGGCCTCGCCAGCGGTGGGCAGGCGGAAATCGCCGACGAACAGGCGGCCGGCTACCTTGTCACGTGGGCCAAGTACAAGTACGACCTCGACCTTACGATCGACCACGTCCGTGAGCTCGGCACCGGCGGCATTCGAGATCGCCTGCTGGCTGAGCAGGAGTCGTACCTGCAGGACGCGTCGCGCCTCGAATCCGTCGCCGACGCGATCCTCGCCGAGGGCGGCACCGATCCGAAGAAGCTGTCGGCCGCGTATCAGAAGCGGTTCGGCCTGCCGCTCGACGAGAGCGAACTCGACCCGGCCCGGCTCGGCGAGAGTGCCAAGGGCGTCAAAGAGCGCGATCGCGACGGCGACGGCAAGGTCGACCAGCGCGACATCCTGCTGCGACGAGGGCGCTATGCGATCCGCAAGGAGCTGACCGACCTGGAGCAGTTCGTGCTGATCAACATCTTCGACCAGGCATGGAAGGATCACCTCTATGCGATGGACGTCCTCAAGGGCGGCATCGGCATGCAGGCGTTCGCCGAGCGCGATCCGCGGATCGCGTACAAGCGCGAGGGCTTCCGCTACTTCCGCCAGATGATGGAAGAGGTGCGGGATCGAGTGACCAATCTCATCTTCCGCGTCCAGGTCCAAGGCCGAGCCGCCCCGCAGGCGCAGGACGCGTACGGCGAGACGAAGGCCAGCCACGCCGAGGTCGACGACAACGCCGCCCTCGCGACAGCGTCTGCCCCGGCAGAGACGCAGACCAACCAGCCCCAGCCCGCCGCCGAGGCACCGGAGGAAAAGGGTGCGGGCAAGCGTCAGCCAAAGAAGGACCGCAACAAGAAGCCCAAGCGGAAGTGACGCCCTCAGCGTCACGTCAAACGTGCTGAGTCGGCGGCCGGCTCTACGCTCGGGTCGTGCAGGCACTTTCGGCGACACGATTGGCTGGGCTGTGGCTCGGCGGTGTCGTGGTCATTGTGCTCGTCATCGCATTGGGCGTGCTCGTCGGGACGACGTCGGTCGGTTGGCCGAGTGGTTGGGTACTCGAATACCGGCTGGGGCGATCGTGCCTTGCAGCGTTCGTCGGCATCGCGTTGGCAACAGCCGGCGTGGGATATCAGGCCGTTCTGCGGAATCCGTTGGCCGAGCCGTACCTGCTGGGCGTGAGCGGTGGGGCAGCGCTGGCGGTGTTCGCGTGGTCGCTGCCGGGCGTCGTCCTCGGCGGTTGGCTCGCGACGGTCGGCCGTGAGGTCGCCGGCTTCGTCGGCGGGATGGCGGCGGTGGCGATGGTGCTGACGTTGGCCGGCGTACGGGGGCGACTCGACCCGAGCCGACTGCTGCTGGTCGGCGTCGTCGTCGGCATCTTCGCGGGCGGGCTGTTCGCACTGCTCGTCCAGCTGACCCGTGAGCCGAGCGGCGGCGCGATGTCGTTCCTCTTCGGCCGCATCGGCGATCCGACCACCGGCGAGCTCGTGCGCCTCACCATCGTCACGGCGGTGCTCGTCGCGACGCTCGCACTGCTGTCCGGCCCTGCCGCGATGCTCGCCGCGGGTGAGGAAGAGGCGCGGGCGTCCGGCGTGCGGGTCGACGCGTCGCGCTGGGCGATTGTCATCGTCGCCAGCTTGCTCGCCTCGACCGCGACCGCCGCCAGTGGGCCGATCGGATTCGTCGGGCTGATGGCGCCGCACCTGGCGCGCCTCGTCGTCGGCGTCGACGTGCGACGCGTCCTGCCGACCGCCGCGGCGATCGGGGCCGGGCTGCTGGTTTTGAGCGACGCCCTGGGCCGGTTGTCGGCGATGCTGCTCGGCTCCGAGATCGCGGCAGGTGTCGTGACGAACCTCATCGGCGGGCCGTTCTTTCTCCTGCTGCTGTCCCGCACGACGAGGAGGACCGGCCGATGACGCAGCTGCTGCAGGCTGACAACGTCCACGTCGAGTTCGACGGCCGCCGCGTCGTCGACGGCGTGTCGCTGCAACTCGACTCGGGCGAGATCGTCGCGCTCGTCGGACCCAACGGTGCGGGCAAGAGCACGCTGCTGCGGGCCGTGCGATTCGGCCTCGGCAGTGGTGACGTCGCGTGGTTCGGCAAGCCGCTCGCTGACTGGCCGGGCCGGCGGCTCGCCCGGCAGATCGGCTGGCTCGCCCAGGAGCCTGCGTTCGAACCGCGGCAACGCGTCGTCGACTGCCTCGCCGGGGGACGAGCGGCCCACTGGGGTCCATTCGGCGTCGAGTCATCCGCTGACCGACAGGCCGTCGCCGACGTGGCTGATCGACTGTCGCTCAAGCCGTGGCTGCAGCGTCCTGTCGACGAACTCAGCGGCGGCGAGCGTCGACGTGTGCTGCTGGGCCGGACGCTCGTCCAGATCGAAACGTCCGACGAGGCGGCGGTGCTGCTGGACGAGCCGGATGCGTTCCTCGATCTCGTCCGCGTCGCCGAGCTCGCAGCGACGCTGCGCGACCAGGCGTCCCGCGGCCGTGGCGTCTTGCTGGCCAGCCACGATCTCAACCTCGCCGCCGCGGTTGCGGATCGCGTCGTGCTCATGGCAAGCGGCCGCGTCGTCGCTTCCGGCGAGCCGTCGGACGTGCTGTGCGCCGACCAGCTCCAGGAGGCGTACGGCGACGCCGCGGAAGTGCATGCAGTGGACGGAAGACGCGTCGTCATCCCGCGGCTCCCTCCGTCATCCTGAGCGAGCGCAGCGAGTCGAAGGACCTCGCTTGAACGCTTGCGCAGAACCAGGCGAGTTCCCTCGGCTGCGCTCGGGATGACGGATTCGTCTTTCCCGCTACGTCTACCCTCGCTCATGTCACGCCCGGCATTAGACGAGCGACTCGACGCCGCGACAAAGACGCTCGTCGAGAGCATCCGGCAGTCGCCCAAGCTGCACCGGCTGGGCGAGGGCTTCCTGCCGAACCGTGAGACGGTCCACCAGTCCGTCGCGACGATGCTCCAGCTCGTCTTCCCCGGCTACTTCGGCCGGCAGGGGCTGACCGATGCCGAGCTCCCGTACCACGTCGGCGGCCTCGTTAACCGCCTGATGGACGAGCTGTTCGAGCCGGTCCGCTACTGCCTGCGGTTCCGCGAGCACGCCGGCGACTGCGAGGAGACGGCCCAACGCTGCGACGCCGAGGCCGAGCGCGTCGTCGCGGTCTTCGTCGATCGCCTGCCGGCCGTGCGGGCACTGTGCGCGAAAGACGTCGACGCCCACTTCGCCGGCGACCCGGCCGCAGGCAGCACCGAGGAGATCATCTTCAGCTACCCCGGCCTGCTCGCGGTCACGGTGCAGCGGCTGGCTCATGAGTTGTACAAGCTCGACGTGCCGCTATTGCCGCGGATCATGACCGAGTTCGCCCACGCTCGCACCGGCATCGACATCCACCCGGGCGCGTCGCTTGGGGAGGCGCTGTTCATCGACCACGGCACCGGCGTCGTCGTCGGCGAGACGTGCGTCATCGGGCAGCGGTGCAAGATCTACCAGGGCGTCACGCTCGGAGCCCTCGCGCCGGCCAAGGGCCAGGAGCTTCGCGGCGTGCGTCGGCATCCTCGCATCGGCGACGACGTCGTCCTCTACGCCGGGGCCACCATCCTCGGCGGCGAGACGGAGATCGGCGATCGCTCCACGGTCGGCGGCAACGTCTTCCTCACGCAGAGCGTCCCACCCGACACCCGCGTCGTCGCTGAGGCTCCGCGTCTCAAGTACCGCAACGGGCAGACGACCCGCGAGAGCGAGACCGTGCCGCTCGACTTTCAGATTTGATGTCGTCGTGCGTGATGATCGGACGTGCGTCCGACCGATAACGATTTCAGACAGCCGTGGGACTGCGACCCCGCGGCAGTGTCTTCCGTGAGGCGACGACGTCCATCGTTGCCGGTCGACGTGGCGCTGGCGGCATCGACTGATGTCCGGGCGCTGCGTGCACGACTTCCGTTGCGTCGGGCATGTTGCCCGATCCGTTGCCGACCGCGGGGCCACTTTCGAGTGGCCTCTCGGTCTTTTGGCCTGTTTAAAGTCAGGGCGTGGGTTTCGCGTCGCCGCTGTGGTTCCTCGGATTGCTGCCGATCGTTGCGGCGATTTGGTTTGTTCGTCGAGGTGATGGCGGCCGCGTGGTGGTGCCGGCGACGCGCTTTTGGAAAGGGCTGTCGACCGAATCGTCTGGTACGACCGATCGCCGTCCTCCGTGGCGTGCGATCTGGCTGCTGCTCGCCGCGGCCTTCGCCATCCTCGCCGCAGCTGGGCCGCAGATCAGGCGAGCGCAAAACGTGACGATGCCGCCACAGACAACACCGACCGAGGACGTTGCCCTGCTGCAGGCGTTTGCCAGCGATCGCGGCCTGCGACTGGTCATCGATGCGCAGGTCGAGTCCCCGACGTCTGTCGAGGTCGTGGCTGGCGATGTTGTTGAAACGCTCACGATCGAGCCGGGCCTGTCACATCACCGCCTGCCACCGTCGGGCGCGGAGTCGGTTTCGCTGCGAATCGCGGACGGGCAGAGCGACAACAACACGGCCCTGATCGTCCGCGGCGACGACAGGCCACGCCTCGGCCGGGGGCTCGACCTTCCGTCGTCCCTGCTTCGTTTCGCCGACGCGTTCGAAGCGTTGAAACCGCCGTCCGACCGAACGGTCGTCCTGGCCATTACGCCGAATCGTGACACCCGATGGCCGACGATCAGCCTCGCGACTGTCGATTCCGAAGCGACATTCCCGATCACGATCGCCGATTTCGAGCCCGCATTCGGCGTCCGGTGGGATCGCCTGAACGATCTTCAATTGACGAGCGAACCGCTGCCCGAGCGCGACGAGGTGGTCGTATCCGACGCGACAGGCCGGCCGATGGTGGCGGTCGACCGCCGAAAACGTCACGTGTGGATCGGCTTCCGGAGCGAAGAGTTCACAAAAACCGGTGATTTCGTCCGCTTCTGGGCCGACATGATCACCTGGGCCGACGAGCAGCCGGTGGTGCGACGTCAGATTGGCCTAGACACCGAAGCCGTCGCGGCGGGCGAGCTGTTCAGGTCGAGCGCCGTTCGGACCGATGCACGACCAGTGGCTCTGCTTCTGGCGCTCGTGGCGACACTACTCGCCGGGGCGACGGGAGCACGACGGGGCGTTTGACTCGCCAAAGGGCCACGTTTAGCGTTCGCCAGGCCCATTCCCGCGGCTCAAACCCCATCATGTTCGATCCCGCTACGACCGGCACCGCCGCTGCTTCCGACACCGCGGCCGCCGACGCTCCGGTTCGCGTCTCCGTCATCGACGGACACGTCCATCTCGTCGAGTTCGTCCAGAGCAAAGTGCTCGACGAGGCCAACATCACCGGCATCGGGGCCAAGGTCGACGAACTGATCGACGCCAGCGAGAAGCCGCGTCTTCTCCTTGATTTCGAAGCGGTCGAACACCTGTCGAGCGCTGCGCTGGGCATGCTCATCAACGCCAACAACCGCATCCGCGAGAAGAACGGCCAGCTCCGCCTGTGCAACATTCGCCGGCAGATCATGGAGGTCTTCACGATCACCAAGCTCGACACGCTCTTCAAGATCTTCCCCGATCGCCCCAGCGCCCGCGAGAGCTTCGACAAGCACCGTTCGGCCTGAGCCCGTCTGCGTTTTCTGCTGTTTCCCTGCTGCTTCCCTGCTGCTTGACCTTCTCTCCATGTCGCCCACGAACCACGGTCTACGGGTGCCGCCGCCGGAGGAGGAGAAGCTGTCGTTCGTCATCCCGAGCGACCTGAACCAAGGCAGGCAGGTGCAGGACGCGATCCTCGACGCCTGCCGCCGCAAGGGTTTCGGGGAAGACGCCTACTTCGCGGTCAAGCTCGCCCTCGACGAGGCGGTCACCAACGCCATCAAGCACGGCAACAAGCTCGACCCGGCCAAGAGCGTCGCCGTCAAGGCGACGGTGACCGCCGATCGAGTTGACCTCGAGATTCGCGACGAGGGCCCGGGCTTCGACCCGAACCGCGTGCCCGATCCGACTTTGGACGAAAACCTGGGAAAATGCAGCGGTCGAGGGCTTCTGCTCATCGAGGCCTACATGTCCGACGTCGACTGGAGCAAGGACGGCCGGACCATCTTCATGTCCAAGGCCAACCGCTCCGAGCAGCCGAGCTTGCCCAAGACCGGCTGACCTTACAGGCCGGCGCTGCGGGGGTTGAGGAACCAGTTGTCGTGACCGGGGACGATCAGGTCCGCGATCTCGTAGACCTCCCGCAGGGCCTCACCCGCGGCCTCGGTGTCGTATGCGTCGGGAAGCACCTGCGCCGCGAGCAGATGGTCCCGCGAAGGCACGGCATCGCCGGCGATCAGGGTGGTCTGGGCGGGTTCGGCGACGAGGAGGCCGCACAGTCCCGGCGTGTAACCCGCCAGCGGGAAGAGGTCAACGTTGGGTACCAGGCGATCCTCCTCGGCGACCGCCACACGCTCAAGAAGTGCCAGCTCAGCACCCACGGTTGACCGAACTTCGTCGTCATCCGCCCGCTCGACCAGTTCCGTCAGGTGCCGCTCGACCGCCGACTGTTCGGCCTCGTGGATCAGCCACTTCGCCCCCGCGAAGGCGGCGAGTCCGGCGCGGTGGGCTGGGCGAAAGCTGGTGAGGAAGATGACGTCGATTTCGTCCGCGCGAAGGCCCGTCCGCTCGAACAGCCGCGCCTCCAGCGCCGGTCCCGGCAGGCCGGGGTCGACCAGAATTCTCCGCTCGCGTTCTCCGGCGGCGGAACCTTCGACGCTCGCGCGGATGAGGGTCGTGGTGGCATGCGGCGTGCGGACCGGCGTCTTCTCGCCCCAGATCCGGTTGCGTCCGAGCGTGCCAATGCTGACGATGTCGACTCGAATGGCCATGGCAGCGCACCGTAGCCCGATTCTCGCGACGCTCGCACTTCTGCTCGTCGCAACCCTTGCCGGCTGCTCCGGCAGCAAGCCGTACGAGTCCAAGCCCTGGACCGGCGGACCCGACAGCGGCGAGGTCCTGATCTCGCCGCGATTCGCCGTCTACTCCACGCTTCGCGACCAAGGCCAGAAGCAGGCCGTGATCGAGACGCTCGAACGATCTCTCGTCCGGTACGACCAACTCGCACCGCTGCCCGAGCCCGACGCGTCACGCCGTGAGGCCTACGTCTTCGGTTTCCGGGAAGAATGGGCAGACCACACACGCCAGACTCAAGGCCCGCGCGCCGCGCTCTACCTCAACATCGATCGCGGCGGCTTCGCCGATGCCGGGAAGTTCTCCACGTTTTTCAGCGGCAGCGTCGCGTCGATGCTCGCGACTGTGCGGCACGAAGGCTTCCACCAGCACCTCGCGCTCGGCTTTAAACGACGTCCGCCGCCATTTCTTGAAGAGGGTCTGGCCACGCTGTTCGAGCAGGGCTTTGAGAATGGCGACGTCACCAAGCCCAGGTCCAACTTTCGCCGGCTCAACGAGCTGCGCGAAGGCGTCCGCCGGCAACGCACCTGGCCGCTGTCGCGTCTGCTGACCATGCACGCCGGCCACGTCGTCGGGGCCAACGACCACCGGCAAGTCGGCACGTTCTACGCCCAGGCGTGGGCACTGGCGTGTTTCGTCGTCAGTGACCCGAAATACCGGGAAAAGACGCCCGATCTGATGGCCGCATACGCAGCCGGGCGCGCATCGAGCGACCCGCGTCTGGCCTTTGCCCGCAACTACGGCGTGTCGTTCGAACAGATCGCCGCCGACTACGAACTTTTCGTCTACGAGATGATCCGCACCGATGCCGATTGACCTGCGGTGGTTCCTTGCCTTCGTCGCGCTTGCCACGTCGAGCCTCCTCGCGACGGGCGACGAGCCACGGCTGCAGAAGCTGACGGACGCGGTGCCCTTCCCACGTGGCCTCGCACTCGCCGACCCGGACGGGGACGGACGCGACATGCTCTACGTCCTGTCCCGCGGCCGAAGTCGAGGCGACGGCGGGGCGGATGCCACCCTCGACGACCGGGCCGGCACGCTGTGGGAAGTCGATCCGATCACTGGAAGAGCGACCGTTTTCGCCGAGCCGACCGATCCGCCGTTTCGCCTGCTCGACCGGACGCTGGACCGCGCGATCGACGACGACGAGACCGATCGGCCGTACTGCGTGCTGCGGTGGGACGAGCGGACGCGTTCGTTTTTCATCTGCGCCTTCAGCGGCATCGACCTCCCGGCCGACGGGCAGCACGGGGCGGAAAGTGGCTATTTCAAGAAGAACCTCGCGGATGCGGTGCTGCGGTACGACGTCGATGAGGAACGCTGGCACGTCGTCGATCGCCACGAACCACGCTTCGGGGAGCATTACCCGGCCGCGACCGAGGTTGGCGAGCAGGGCTGGGTCCGCGGTCCCGACAACGCTGTGGTCATCGGCGACACGCTGATCGTCGCGGCCAAGGACAACGACCGGCTCGTCGCGTACCACCTGCCGACGCAGATGGCTGCGGCCGCGCCGGGTGTGTCGGCCCGGGTCGTCCTCGCCGATCGTGTGACGCTCGCGAATCGAAACGGTGAGCAACGCACCGTCCGCGGCCACAGCGCGCTCGCGGCCGATGACGACTGGCTCTACGTCGGCTTCCGCACCACCGGCGAGGTGATTCGCCTGCCGATCGTCGA
>JBCDKH010000067.1 GCA_038746835.1 Planctomycetota bacterium
ACCGGCTGGTACCGCCAGCCGCCCTGCGGGTTCTGGCTCTGCTCGATCAGCCGAACCGCGCGGCGTAGCGGCTCCTGGATTCGGTCGTCGCCGGTCATGCCGTAGACCTCGCCTAGCAGCAGCGTGGCAAAGCCGTGCTGGTACATGACGCCGCCCGAGCCAGCTCCGGCAAGCAGTCCGGACGGCTGTGCCTGCGAGATGACGCTGTCGACGGCTCGCTGGACGACGTCGCCGTACTCGCCACGGCCGGGGAGGTGGCCGGCAGACATGAAGGCGATTGCGCCGAGGCTGGTGATGGCGGTGCCCGTCGTGCCGATTGAGCCATCGGGTCGTTGCTGCTTGGCGAGCCAGGCCAATCCGCGATCGACGGCGGCCTGGCTGGCGGGCGTGATCTCGTCTCCGCGAACCTGCTCACGACCGGAGCCGATGCCTTCCGCGGGGACGGGCAATTCGGTCGCGGGTTGGGCAACGGCAACACCGTGCATTAAGCCGAATGACAGGCCGCCGTCGATCGCGGATTGGCCTGGCTCGCTAAGCAGCAACGACCCGATGGCTCAATCGGCACGACGGGCACCGCCATCACCAGCCTCGGCGCGATCGCGTTCATGTCCGCCGGTCATCTCCCCGGCCGGGGCGAGTACGGCGACGTCGTCCAGCGTGCCGTCGACAGCGTGATCTCTCAGGCTCAACCGTCCGGACTGCTGGCCGGAGCTGGCTCGGGCGGCGTCATGTACCAGCACGGCTTTGCCACGTTGCTGCTCGGCGAGGTCTACGGCATGACCGGCGACGACCGAATCCAAGAGCCGCTACGCCGGGCGGTCCGGCTGATCGAGCAGAGCCAGAACCCACAGGGTGGCTGGCGATACCAACCGGTGCCCGTCGACGCCGACGTCAGTGTCACGATTTGCCAGGTTATGGCCCTGCGTGCGGCACGCGACGCGGGCATCAAGGTCGAGCGACAGGTCATCGACGACGCCATCGAGTACGTCCGCCAATGCCAGAACGGTGACGGCGGCTTCAACTACATGCTCGGTGCCGGTCAGAACAGTGCCTTCCCGCGGTCGGCGGCTGGCGTCGCGACGCTCTACTACGCGGGCATCAGCGAAGGCGACGATGTCGATCGCGGCCTCGACTACCTGCTCGACTTCGTCCCGGGCAACCGCATCAACAGCCGGCGACACCACTACTTCTATGGCCAGTACTACGCCGCCCAAGCCATGTTCCTCGCCGGCGGCGACCACTGGGCGACGTGGTACCCAGCCATTCGCGAAGAGCTCATCAAGACCCAGCACGACAACGGCTCGTGGAGCGGCGATCACACCGTCGAGTACAGCACCGCCATGGCGCTCATCGTTCTTCAGATGCCCAATCGCTACCTGCCGGTCTTCAGCGGAAAGGGCCCGGGCTCGTGAAGCTCTTCTGGACGCTGGTCGCGCTCGTCTCACTCGCGACAACTGCCGCCGCGCAAGACGCACCGGAGTTCATCGCCCTCACGCTCGACGACGGAGCCCTTCAAGTCGGGCCAATCGAAGGCAACGACATTTCCTTCAGCAGTGACGGCAAGACCGATGTCCTGCTGGTCGAGCGGAGCGACGGTGCCGTCTTCGACGCGGCCGTACCGCACCTTTGGCTCGTCTCGACAACCTCTGGCGAACGCTTCGTTGGCAGGCTCGTTTCCGCCGATGATGCGGGCGTCAAACTGGCTGCCGAAGGCGTGGGCGTGCTGGAGTTGTCGCTCGACGAGATCGTCGCCATTTCGAAGGCGTCCGCCAGGATCGACTCGTCTCAGCAAGCGATCGATCGGCTCGTCCTCCGCAACGGCGACACGGCCGAGGGGTTTTTTGCCGGCCTTGACGACGAGGGCCGATTCCTACTGGACACGGACGCCGATCGCCTTGAGATCGAAGCCGACCGCGTGGCCGGCTTGGTCCTGGCCGAGGGAGCAGCGTCAGAGCCGAACGACGCGACCGTGGCCGTGTTGCTGACGGATCGATCCCTCATTCGGGCTCAGGAGTTCGAGCTCGCAGGCGATCGCTTCAGGCTCGTCTGGCAAGACCGAGTCATGGAGGGCCTGGCGAAGCGAGTCCTGGCGGTCGAGCCGCTCGGCATGCAGACCGTCTGGGTGGCGGACATGGAGCCGACGTCTGTCACACACGCACCCTTTTTCACCGCGACGCATCCGCCGCGCATCGGCCGTGGTCTCGCATCGTCTTTCGACGGCGATGATCTGCCGTCACGTTCTGTCACGCTGCGGCCGAGTTCGACGCTCACCTACGAGGTCCCCTCAGGCGTGACCCGACTCCGCGGCGGTGTCTCCATCCTGGCCGATGCGAGCCGGCCGTACGCCGATGTCGCCGTCCGCGTGGTCGTTGGCGACCGCATTGCATTCGAGCAGGAATCGCTCACGCCGGACGCGGGCGTCGTGCTGTTCGACGTCGACCTTGACGGGGCGGAGACGATTTCGCTGATCGTCGACTTCGGCGGCAACCTCGACGTTCAGGACGACGTCCTGTTTCTCCGGCCGATCCTGTTGCCGTAGCCGGCGAACTTGCCCGTATGCTCGCATTCGATGCCGGCCGACTCGACGCGTGCGACGCTTGCTCTGGAAGACGGCTGCGTCTTTACCGGCCGATCGTTTGGTGCAGCGGCCGATGCCGAGGGCGAAGTCGTCTTCAACACGTCGATGACGGGATATCAGGAGGTGCTGACCGACCCGAGCTACGCGGGGCAGATCGTCGTGATGACCGTGCCGCACGTCGGCAACGTCGGCGTGAATCCACGCGACCAGGAAAGCGACCGGCCACACGTTGCCGGCTTCATCGTCAAGGAGGCGTGCGATCGGCCGAGTAACTGGCGATCGCATCAGTCGCTCGGAGAGTACCTCGACGACTCGGGCATTCCCGGTTTGTCGGGCATCGACACCCGCGCCCTCGTTCGGCGACTCCGGTCTGCCGGAACGATGCGTGGCGTCCTAGCGATCGGTGATGTCGATTCGAGCCAACTCGTCGCCCGTGCACGCGCCGCCGCCGAGATGCGCGGAGCCGACTGGGTCTCGGCCGTCAAGCCGGACGCGTCGAGCACCTGGACCGAAGGCCGCGGCGACTGGGGGACGGCTGTCGTTTCCGGCCAAGGACTGCACGTCGTAGCGATCGATTGCGGTGCGAAGGACAACATCCTGCGCCACCTCGTCGATCGCGGTGTGAAGGTGACGGTCGTCCCGCCGGACGTGTCGGCCGACGACGTCCGAGCACTCGAGCCTGACGGCCTGTTCGTCTCCAACGGTCCCGGCGATCCAGCTGCGATCGAGTTCGCCGCAAAGCTCGTCGCCGAGCTCGTTCACACGCTCCCGACCTTCGGCATCTGCCTCGGCCACCAACTGCTCGGCCGAGCCATCGGTGCCGAGACCTACAAGCTCCCATTCGGCCACCGCGGCGGCAACCAGCCTGTCAAGGACCTGTCGACCGGCAAAGTCGAAATCACTAGCCAGAACCATGGCTTTGCCATCGATGCCGACAGCCTGAGGTCCGCCGGCGGCGAGGTGACGCATGTCAACCTCAACGACGGCACGATCGAGGGCTTCCGACTCCGCGACAAACCGGTATTCTGCGTCCAGTACCACCCCGAAGCCAGCCCCGGCCCACACGACGCGAGCTACCTCTTCGATCGCTTCGTCCAGATGATGCTAGAAACAAAGTGAGGGTCAAACGTCGAAAAGCGTGGCGACTTTCACTGAGAAGTTCGGAATCAGGTCGCCGGCATCGAGCTGATCCTCCGAGCCCAGCTCGCGACGTTGTTCAGCGGAGGTGTAGACGTGAACCGTCTTTGTTTCAGGGTAGAGCAACCACGCGAGCCGGCAGCCGCTGTCAAAGTACTCACTGAGCTTGATCGCCATCTCCTTCGCAGTGTTATCAGGACTGATGACCTCGACGGCCAGTGTCGGGGCCTCCCGCGGTGCGGCTTCCTGACGCTCTCGATCTCGGATGTCCTCTTCGGTCGTCCACGAGAAGTCGGGCATGCGGACGTTCTCGCTGCTCATCCGAACCATCCCGTCCGCTCCGGACATCTTGCCGCCGAGCTTCGCCGCTTTGATCGCATTCGCGAGGATGCGTCCGACCTCAAATCCAATCTCTGACTCTTTGCGGCCCATCGCTTTCTCCACGAGCGTCCTATCCACAAGCTCGACAAGCTGGTCGTTCCATCGCCCATCGATCTTCGCGTAGAACGAGTAGTCGACTGATCCGGGCTTCGGATCCACGATGATGCGATCAAGCGGAACTTCGCCAAGGCGGTGCCACAGCTCCGCGTTATTGCGGTAATGCTGCTGGGCCCGCTTTTGTGCGACCGGCGGTTCGTCCAAAACGGTCATGCCAACATTCTACCTCAATCCAGCTCACCGAACGGCCGGTCAGTCGGCATCGGGGCGGGGCGTTCGTAGCCGGCGTCGACGGTGTGGAACGTGCCGGACTCGGAGCTGTCGTGGAAGCCCTGCATCATGTCCAGGACCGTGAAGGCCTGTTCCAGCGAGCAGCGGTGCGGTCGGCCCTTCTGGATCGCCAGAGCCATGTCGAGCAGCCCAGCGCTTCGGCCGTAGCCGGTCGGATGGGTAAACGGCACCTCCTGCCAGTCAGCCGCGTTGGGTTTGCCGTCATCGCCGATCGACTCTCGCTTGAGGTAGACCTCCTTGTCGAACTGGTTCGGGTCGGGCACACGCATTGTCGCCTCGGTGCCATAGGCCACGAAGGGCTCGATCTGCGGCGCGTTTCGCATGGCGAAGCTCTGAATGATCGAGCCGACGACGCCGCTCTCGAACTCGATCGTGCCGCAGTAGTGGTCGGGCGTCTCGACCTGGATGGTCTTGCCGCGCTTGGGCTCGCTTGTGATCGTGCGTGTCGGGATGCCGATCGTCGTCATTCCCGCGACGCGGCGAACCGGGCCGAGCAAGTTGAGCAGGGCGGTCAGGTAGTACGGCCCCATGTCGAGCATCGGACCACCGCCGGGCTGGTAGTAGAACTCGGGCGACGGGTGCCACGTTTCGTGACCGCGCCCGACCAGAAATGCGTTGAACGCCGTGATCTCGCCGAGCGCACCGTCATCGATGAGCTTGCGTGCGGTCTGGATGCCAGCGCCCATGAACGTGTCCGGCGCGCAGCCGACGCGAAGTCCATCGCTGGCCGCGACACGATCGACAAGCTGCTTTGCGTCGGCGCGGTCGATGCCGAGAGGCTTTTCCATGTAGCAGTGCTTGCCATGATCGAGCGCCGCCTGGGCCACGTCGACGTGCGCTGCCGGGATCGTCAGGTTGAGCACGATGTCGACCGCGTCATGAGCGAGCAGCTCCTCGGTCGAGAGTGCGTTTGGCACCTCGTAGCGATCGGCCGTCGCCCTGGCGCGTTCCGCGTCAAGGTCGGCCACGGCGACGACCTCAAGGGCGTCGAGCTTCTGGCACATGTTGAAGTAGGCACCGCTGATGTTGCCGCACCCGACCACGCCGATCTTGGTTGCTTCGCTCATGGGGTCGAGCGTAGCCGCACAAGCCGGGCATAGGTCGCCGAACGCCAGAGCCACTCGACCGGGCCGAAGCGGAAAGCCTTGAGCCACAGGTAGCTCAGCGGCACCTGGACGAGCCAGATGCCCACGACCACGCCGATCTGCCCCGCGTAGCCAATCGTGCCAAAGTAGCCAAGACCCCATCCGCCGTAGAAGACGAAGGTCGCAACGACTGACTGGAACAGGTAGTTCGACAGTGCCGTCTTGCCGACGACGGCCAAGAGCGACAGCGCATTCTGCATTCGCAGCACGAGGCCCGCGATGCCGATCGCCGATGGCACCGCCAGGAGCGGTACAAGCGTCGTCGCGAGGAACATCCAGCGTCCGACCGGCCAGTCATCGCCCCAGTGCCAGTAGACCAGCGCGCCCGTGCCGCCCCAGCCGATCGCGAGGAGCACGACACACAGGGCGATGCTCGGGAGGCGTGTCGTGAAGAAGCCGCACTTCCAAAGCGCGATCCCGCCGAGCATCGATCCGAGCGTCGCCGGGCCGGCAAGGAAGAGGAGGAACGGCTGCATGATCGCCACGAGCCCGAGACGAGCCTGCAGCTGATCGGCATAGCCGCCTGTGAAGCCTTCGACTTCGGCCTCAACGGCGGCGTCTGTCATCAGCAAAACGTCAGCCGACGATGCGATGCTGTCGTCAAACTGAACCGCCAAAAGCGCGAGACCGAGAAAGAAGGCCGAAATCGCGACCGCCGTCAGGTGACCGACGACGGCAAGCAGCGCGAGCACCTTCGCGTTCAGACCACGCATCGAGAACGCGACGATGCCGATCAACGCGTAGTGGAACAGGATGTCGCCGAACCAGATGAGCAGCATGTGCGCCAGCCCGATCATGGCGAGGAGCGCCGTTCGCCTGAGAAACGTCGGCCAGACGGGCAGGCCTTGCTCCTCTCGCCGACGGCTCGCCAGGAGCAGCCCGACACCGAAGAGGCCGCTGAAGATCGTGATGAACTTGCCTTGAGCAAACGTCGTCGTGATCGCAAACGCCGCCTCGTCGATCGCAGAGTCTGCGAACGGGTAGATGTACGCATCCGAGATCATCCCGAACGTCCGGATGTTGAGCAGCAGAATGCCGAGCAAGGCAACGCCGCGAACGACGTCGATGCCGACGACGCGATCAGCCTGGGGTACCGGACCGACTTCGACGGCGGGAACAACTGGCTGGTAGCCAAGCGTCCCGGCATTCTGAGCATCGTCTGGTGGTTGAGGGGACGTCATTACGCGGAGTGCCGGGGCGGCGGCACAGCGTAAGCAGCACGCCCCATCACGCGATGAGTCGCGGACGTGGATTGTCACACCTCACGAGGTCGCAGAGCGACGCCGACCAGTCGACGCCCGCGTCGCATCCGACCGCAAATCCGTCCTGCAACGCGTGCGACCAGCGGGCAGTGCACAAGAGCTCAATGGCCTGCTCACCTGCGCGGTGCAGCGTCAAGTGCAGCCGTGTCGAGGGGGCAACGTCGACCGGGAGCGCGAGCGACAGGCCTTCTTCGGAAACATCTCGTAGCCGGCCCTGCACGATCTTGCCCATGCGTGCCGGGCCGATGTCGCGGGCTTCGACGATCACGCCTTGCTTGGGTGCTGACCGGCCGAGCGTGCGACGCTCCAGTGCGAGGCTCAGGGCCGCGTCGCGGTCGTGCTCGAGGCACTGCTGCAGACGCCGCACCTCCCGCCGTGTGAGCGTCGAGCCAGGCGGCACGGGTGCCCGTCGTGGCCAGAGGTTTTCCGGGATGAGACGCACGGTCGAACCGTGCATCGACCCGGCGCGAAGCAAGCGACCGGCAAACCGCCGCCGCTCGGTCTTATCGGCCAGCCTGAGCGTTCCCGGCGGAGGACTGCATCAGCGGCTCACCGAGGTTCATGAGCGGCAGCGGCATGGGGCTGTCGCTGTTCATGAAGTAAAGCTTGGCCGCCTCGTCCTTGCTCATCTCCTGCAAGGCCTTAAGGGCTTCGAGCTGGATGTACGCCGGGTTCTGAGCGATCGCATCGTTAATCGCAGTGATCTCATAGGCCTGGGCGTCGGCGAGGAGCTTTCGCTTCTCGGCCTCCTGCTCGGCAGCCTCACGGGCGGCTTTGGCCTGCTCAACCTGCGTTTGGGCGTTGACTTTCGCCTGCTCCAATTCCGCTGCAGCCTGCTCGATCTTCTGCTCGGCCTGCTTTTTAAGTTCGACGTTCGCCAGGATCGCCTTTGGCAGGCGGAAGTCACGTAGGAGTACAGCCTGCACCTCGATGCCCTTCGGCTCTAGGTAGTCGATGAGCCGGGACTGAATGTCTCGGGTCAGGCGTTCCTGCGTCTCCGCTTGGAAAAACTCTTCGGCCTTGTCGACCGTCTTGCCTTGCTCGCGGACAAGGCTGCGCAACTTCGGGATGATGTGGGTATCCAAGGCATTCTGTGGCGTCCCGATCGTGCTCTTCATCATCGCAGCCCGATCTGGCATGACACGATAAACGACGCTGACGTCGATTTCGGTCGTCAGCTGGTCCCGGCTCGGCACGCTGGCCACCTCCTTGTGCTCCTTGTCACGAACGTCGTACTCCGTCCATGAGAGCAGCGGATTGACCGGGAACTGAAGCCCAGGCTGATACTCGGTCTCCTCCACGTCACCGAACAACGTCGCCACGCCAACGTGCCCAGCCGGGATGCTCTTAAAGAAGAAAGTCGAAAGGAAGATCAACGCGCCCAGCACGACGATGACGACGATGCTGAGCTTCCCTTTGGCGGTGAGCTGACCCTGCGGTGTGATGAAGCCTTCGCTGGACATGGATCACTCTACGGCGTTGGTGATGGTTGTGGTGCAGCCGGCTCCCCAACGCGGGAAGGGTTCAACGCCGGGCCTCGGCTTCGGTGGCGTCGAGCCGCTGCAGCAGATCGGTTACCGCGGCTTCCAGCTGCTCGTCGCGTCCGGCGGCCTCGGCTTCGGGGGTCTGCGGGACCAGCAGGTCCGGCACGGCGCCGTTGTTCTCCATGTCGGAGCCGTCGGGCAGGTACCAGCCGCGAAAGGGCAGGCGAACGCGGGTGCCGTCGACGAGCCGGAAGCTGCCGGTTGAGATCACGCCGCCAGCCGTCTCCTGGCCAACGAGCGTGCCCCGGCCGAGGTTCTTGAAGGCGTGGCTGATGATCTCGGCGTTGCTGAACGACTTCTCGTTGGCCAGCATGTTGATCGGGAGGTCGTATCGCTGGATGAACAGACGGTCCTGCGGGTAGCCACCCTTGTCCATGCCGACTCGATCGGACTCGACGCTGTCACGCATGCCGCGCGGGATCGTGTACGCGTGGCGCGGGTACATGATCGATGCGAGCAGGCGGTCCGTCGTCCAGCCGCCGCCGTTATTGCGGACGTCGATGACGAGCCCGTCCTTGCCGGCGGCCGCGGCGTAGAGGTCGCGCTCGAAGACGTCGAGGCTGGCCTGGTTCATGCCGCGGACGTGGATGTAGCCGAGGCGTCCTCCCGACAGCTCCTCGACCTTGCCGGCATTGTCGAGACGCCAAGCGTCGTAGGTGAGGCTGGTGAGTTGGCCGTAGCTGACGGGCGTCAGCAGCAGGTCCACCGCTCCGCCGTCGCGCTGGACCGTGACGACCGTCTCTCGGCCGACGCGATCGACAAGTTGCTGCGGCAACGGCAGGCCGGTGTCGACCGGCTCGAACTCGATGGCGGAGATGATGTCGCCGATCTCAAGCTTGAAATCGCCGACGCCAGCCGGCCCAGTCGCGAGGACGTCGGTCACCTCGAAGCCGTCGTCAACGACGTCGGTGCGCACGCCGAGCTGCCCGAATCGGCGTGCCGTTGGATTGAACGTGCCCGGCGCGGTGACACCGAGGTGGGACGCGTTGAGCTCACCAAGAAGCTTGTTGCCCACCGTTTCGAACTCGTCGCCGGTCCGCGTAAGGCGGGCCAGCTGCGCGTAGCGATCCGTCAAGGCGGGCCAGTCCAGGCCCTTCATCGTCGGGTGGTAGAAGAGCATGCCGAGCGTCGCGGCCAGCTCGCGGAACTTCTGCTCCTGCTCGTCGGCGACGTTGACGGCCAGTCGGTCACTGATCGTGTAGGTCTCGCGTGATCGGCCACTCTGACTGATCGAGCCGGGACGGCCAGAAGCCAAGAGGGCGAGGGTGTCCCCGTCGGCGGTGAAGTTGCCGAAACCGGCTGACGAGCCGATGTCGTCCGATCCGCCATCCCACGGCTGACGCATGAGCCGGCCGTTGCTGATGTAGAAGATGGCGGTCGCGTCGGGCACCATCGTGACGGCGAATTCGTTGCCCGACTCGCGCGTCAGGCGGCGAAGTCGGAGGTAGGCCGTGTCGAGTTCGAGCTCGTCGAACGGCGCGACCTCTTCGGACGGCAGGCTCGACGCCAGGTCGCCCAGAATGTTGTCGCCGAGCTTCGAAAGTGCCTCGCCGAGCTTCTTGAAGTCGAGCTTGGCCGGCTGTGTGGTCGGCTGCTCTGGCGTCGGGTCGGCGACGAGTGGCGAGACAGTCCCGCGCCGCTCTGCGAAGGCAGGAACCTCCGGAATCGGGTGCCCCAAGATCGACTCGTCGTAGTACGCCTGCAACTCTGCCGGTGCGAGGGCTTCGAGCTCTTCGTCGAGGTAGACCTGCCAGACGTCGAACTCTTCGGCGATGCGTTCGCTGCTGAAGGTCAGCACGCGACCGTCTGCCGAGAGGCTGAAGCTGTAATCGTTGTCGGGGTGACGCGTGAGATTGACCTGCCGCGTGCCGTCGACCTTCATCGCCCAGACGTCGCTGTTGAAGTCGGCGTCCTCGGTTCGCACGACGAGCCACTGGCCGTCCGGTGCCCAGGCGTAGTTCAGATCCGCGTCCCAGCCGTCGTACACGAGGGTCTCTCGACCGCTGCGCAGGTTCAAAACGACTAGGTCGCCCAAGCCCTTGTGAAGCGCGAGTCGCCGACCGTCGAGCGAGGGCGTCGGGTCGCGATACGAAACGTCACCCTCGGTGACGGCTTCGACGTGGAACGCGAGTGCCGTCGGCCACTTCTCGGGGTCGGGCGCAGGGCGTTCGGCCAGTGCCGGGCGTGTCGTGGCGGCTTTGGTTTCCAGGACGTCCGCACGCGACCGCCGAACGGTGGCGGCCATGACGTGCATGGTGTCGCCGAGCATGCGGGTGAAATAGAGCGTCCCGCCGTCCGGGCTCCACGCAACGTCGCTGTGCCGGCCGGGCAGCTCCGACACACGCCGCGCGACCGCGTTGTCGTCGGTGCCGCGGACGTAGACCTGGCCGTACGACACGCTGGCGACAGTCTTGCCGTCGGGCGAGAGCGCGACGTCGGTCGCCTCGCCACCGACGTCGACGAGCTTGGCCGCCGCGGCGTCCTGCGATGCGGTGATTTCGACCGGCACGGGCTCGCCGTCGCCTTCGAGGTCGAGCGTGTAGAGCGTGTCCCACTTGGCAAAGACGACCCGTCGGCCGTCGGGCGTTACGTCGAACTCGTCGACGTCCGCATCCGTGAAGCTCGTCAGGGCTTCGATTCTGCCCGTGTTGGCGTTGCCGACGAAGAGGTTGACGGTCCTGTCGTTGCGGTCGCTGGTGAAGAGGAACAGGCCGTCGGGCAGCCACATCGGTCGGGCGTCGTTGCCGCGGCGTTCGGTGAGCTGCGTGAACTGTTCGTCGGCGTTGGGGTCGTAGAGCCAGATGTCGCGCGTGTCGGGTCCGCGGCTGTGGCGACGCGTGAGGCGTTCGTTCCCGCGGACAAACAGAACGCGATCGCCACCGATCTCCTTGGCCGGCGATCGGCCGAAGGCGTCGTGGACTCGCTCCGGCACGCCAGATTCCGCTCCCACGACATACGGCCGGGGGTTTCGGTAGACGTCGGGCTCGAGATAGCCGGTAAAGTAGAGCTGGCCGTCGTCGCCGAAGTCGTACATGAGGGACGCGCGGTCGAGCAGGAGCCGTTCCCGCACGTTGGTGCCCTCGGGCGTCATCGTGAAGAGCCCAGACACGCCGGCACGGTTGCTGGTGAAGGCGATGGTCTCGCCGTCGTGGCTGAACCGCGGCAGGCGATCGTCGGCCGGGTGATTCGTCAGACGACGGGCCGCGCCACCCTCTGCCGGCACGGTCCAGAGGTCGCCGGCCCAGGCGAAGACGATCGTCTGGCCATCCGGACTGATCGTCGGATGAGCCGGCAGCGGTACCTCGGCGGCCCGCGTGGCGGGCACAACGGCGGCGGCGAGAAGCAAGGACAGCACGGTTCGGAGCGACATCGCTCGCCAGCATGGCGAAAAGTCGCTCGGGTTGCACCGCCGGTTTTTCGAACGTCAGAAGATCGCGCTAGTAGAACTCGCCGCCGACATCGAAATTGCCGTCGTCTCGGGGCGTGCACGACGCGATGCGAATCCGCGTGCTGAGCCGCATCGGGCCGCGATTGACCATGATCCAATGGTCTGCGCCGATGCGATAAGCCCTGTCGCTGGTGAACCCGGCTCCGTGGAGCGACAGGTCGCGAAGGGTCACATGGCGACCGGTCGTCTGGCTCTGGCCGACTGGGCCGCTGATCCAGCCGGCAATGGCAGCCTCGGCACGGTAGCTGCGACGGCGCTCGGCCTCGGTCAGACGCAGTTCGGGAACTTCCAGCGGCGTCTGATCGAGCTTCCGCGCAGCCGAGCCCTCGAACGCGTCGGGCGGCGGAACGGTGCTGGTGGTGGTCGTTGCCTCGGCCATCACGAGTGGCATCGGCCGATCGTGCAGGCGACTTGGGTCCGAAAGTCGATCGGGATTGGCGGCGACTGGGGCCGTGCGTCGACAGGTGTCGATATTGCGACCAACAGCAGCCGGGGATACGGTCAGCGACCATTCCTCGTTCCGCCCGTCCCGCCAGCCTCGTCATGCCCATCGACCTCCGCCGTCCACCTCACGCCGAGGCCCTCGAACGCCGCCGGCTCCTCGACGCAACGTTCGACGCCGAAGCTGACATTCTGAGGATTACGGGCAACATTTCCGATAACCGGATCGAGTTCGAGGACGTTTCGGCGGCTGAAGACGGCTCGCCGTCACAGTTCATCGTGCGCCAGCAGCAGGGCGGCTCGCTCGAAGAGGTCTTCGGGCCCTTCAACGCGGCCGACATTCGACTCGTCGAAATCACGACGTCGTCCGGCAATGACCTGATCATCGTCGGCAATCGCGTCGGTGTCGCCGTCGACGTCAACAGCGGTGCCGGCAGCGACTCGATCAGCGGCGGACGCTTTTCCGACACCATCGTCGCGGGCAATGGCGACGACTACGTCTTCGGCGGCGGTGGGAACGACCTGCTGACCGGCGGTGCCGGGGCCGACACGATCCTGGGCGGCGAGGGCGACCGCGACACGGTCGACTACTCGGCCAACAGCCAGTTCCAGGCCATCAACGTCTCGCTCGACCTCACCGCCAACGACGGCACGGGCGGCGAAAACGACCTTGTCGGCATCGACATCGAACAGGTCGTCGGCGGCTCCGGCTCGGACGTCATCAGTGCGTCGACACGACCTGTGCTCGACATCGTCGACGGCATTGCCACCGTTCGGCCTCCGGTTCGCTTTTTCGGCGGACCTGGAAACGACTCGCTCACCGGTGCAGACCTCGACCAGAGCACCGTCGACGACGCCGCTGCGCTCGCCGGCGTCCTGCCGCCGACCGTGGGCGACATCCAGGACATCCTTGTCGGCGATTCCGGCCAAGACCTCCTCGTCGGCGGACGCGGCAACGACGTGCTCATCGACACCGATGCCGAGTCCGACCAGCTCACCGGCGGCCTCGGCAACGACACGCTCGTCGGCGACGACAACGATCAGTTGCTCGAAGGTGAGCTCGTTCTCGCCCCAGGCCAAACCAGCGTCCTGACACCCGACGACGACGGCGATCGCAGCCAGCTCGACGACGACAACCTCCTCCTCGTCACCGGCACCGAGGGCGACGATCGCATCATCCTCACCGTCGTCACACGCGACCTTGGCGGCACCCGACCGGTCAACTTCCTCCAGGTCGCCGTCCGACCCGTCGGCGGCGTTGCGACGCAGCGCGAGTTCCCCCTCGAACCCGGTGCCGGCGGACCTGAAGATCGCCCGACAGGCTTTGCCATAAACGGCCTGGGCGGCGACGACCTGATCTACGTTGCACCGGCGCTCGTCGAATCGGAAGACCCCGACGACCTGATCGTGCTGCAAGGCTCGATCGAAGGCGGGGACGGCGACGACACACTCTTCGGCGGCGAGGGCGACGACTTCCTCGACGGCGGCGAGGGCGACAACTTCCTCTTCGCCAGCTTCGGCAACGACACGCTCAAGGCCGGATTCGGGACCGACTACTTCTCAGGCTTTGCCGGCTTCGACCGGATCGACTACTCCGACCGCTCGTCTGCCGAGGCGATTCGTGTCGGCCTGGGCGCGCTCTTCGACGACGGCATCTACGCCAACGAGAACGACAACGTCCGATCCGACATCGAAGAGCTCGTCGCAACGGACGGCCGAGACCTGATCTCGACCGAAGGCGGCGCAGGCGTTCAGTTCTTCGGACAGGGCGGTGCCGACACACTCCTCGGCTCCAACGCGGCCGACACGCTCGTCGGCGGATTGGGCCAGGACTCGCTGTTCGGGTTCAACGGCAACGACTTCTTCATCGCACTCGACGGCGAGCGTGACGACCTCTTCGGCGGATTCGGCAACGATGACGGCAGCTTTGACTCCTTCGACGCGATCGACTTTGGCTCGGACGGCTAAGCGAATCGGCCGATACACAGGTCTCAACCCATCGCCGCCGGCTGTCGCCACGACAGCCGGCGTTGCCTTACCAGACCTTCCCTGCCAACATGAGCCGCATGATCCGACCAACCCGTCGCAAAGCGTTGAATCGAGCCGTTCGCCCTCTCTTCGCCGAGCAGCTCGAACCCCGAAGGCTCCTCACCGTCGCGTTTGACAGTGCCACGGGTGTCCTGACCGTCACCACCGGCTCGACCGACGACATCATTCAGTTCGAGGCCATCGGTAACGCCGACGGCATCACCGGCTTCCGCGTCTTCGAGAGCACCGCCGGCGCGCCGCTGGCTGGCACGAGCAAGCAGGACTTCATCGATTACATCGATGCCGGGATCAACGAGGTCACCAGTGCCGACTTCACCGTCGCAGCCGCGGGCGAAGTGCCCGGGACGGACGACGTTCGACGGGTCTTCATCGAGACCAACCTCGGCGACGACCTGATCATCGCTGGCCAGAACCTGCCCGTCCCGATCGAGGTCAATTCCGGCGGCGGCGACGACACCGTCAGCGGTGGCCCGCGGGCGGACACCATCCTCACCGAGGACGGCAACGACTCCATCTTCGGCGGTGAAGGCGACGACGTCATCACCGGTGGCGCAAACGACGACATCTTCGTCGGCGGGGCTGGAAACGACAGCGTCGACTACCGCAATCGCACGGACGGCGTCACCATCACCGTCGACGGCGTTGCCAACGACGGCGACCTCGTCGACGGCGAGGCTGACCTCGTCTCGGACGACATCGAAACCATCGTCGGCGGAACCGGAGATGACTTCCTCCAGGGCGGCAGCATCGGCAGCGGCGTCGCACTCATCGGCAACGCCGGCAACGACACACTCGAAGGCGGCGACGGCGACGACACACTCGTTGGCGGCACCGGCACCGACAGCCTCTCCGGCAACGCCGGTCAAGACGTCATCTTCGCCACCGACGGCGAGGCCGACATTGTTGACGCCGACGACAACGACGGCGGAAACAACGACGTGGGCGAAGCTGGCGAGGACTTCGTCCTCGGCGACGCTTCAGCGCTTGACACCTTCACCGGTTCCACCAACGAGTTCGTCGCAGACGAGACGCTTTCGGGCCTCTCGCCTTCGCTCGACGACATCGAAGACGGCGACGCCGACATCGACGGCGGGACGCTGCGACTCACGGGCACCGGCGGCGATGACCGCATCGAAATCTTCGCCTTCGCGGACGGCCGAGTCTTTGCCACGATCCGCTCGCTCGACGGGGCAACGACCACCGGCACCATCTCGACCGAACTCGCTGACGTCGACGCCGTCGTGGCAGTCGGGCTCGGCGGCAACGATCGCATCGTCGCGGCCGGACTCGGCAATGTGCCGATCACGTTTGACGGCGGTGACGGCGACGACACGCTTGTCGGCTCCAGCGGCAGCGACACGCTTCTTGGCGGAAGTTCCGGCTCGCCTGATGACGAGCAAACCGGCGGCGATGACTTCCTGTTTGGCAGCGTCGGCAACGATGTCTTGCTCGCAGGCTTCGGCGCCGACTACGTCGCGGGCGGCCTCGGCACCGACCAGGTGAGCTACGCCAGCCGCGGCGAACCGATCGTCGTCGGCCTGGGCGTGCTCGCCGATGACGGTGCCGACGAAGAGGGCGACGACATCCAGACCGACGTCGAAATCGTCATCGGCGGCAACGGCAACGACCGCCTGTCGACCATCAGCGACCTCGACGTGCGCCTCTTCGGTGGCCCGGGCAACGACACGCTCACCGGCGGCTCCGGCAACGACATCTTCCAGGGCGACGCCGGGAACGACCAGATGTTCGGCCTCGCCGGGAACGACACGTTCTTCGCCGACGACAACGAAGCCGACACCCTCAACGGCGGCACCGGCACCGACACCGCAGCCTCCTCCGACGGACTCGACACGCTGATTTCCATCGAGTGATGCCAGCGACGCCAGCTTGGTTGTGAGACTCACAACCCGCTGGAAATCCCACTGCAGAACGAGCAGGTAGCCGCCCGCGTCAGCGGGCGCG